>CAMDFE010000068.1 GCA_945897395.1 Chryseobacterium gleum
TATTGGGCGCTGTGAATGCGAACATGACTGAAGCAGAGCGCGAAGCGGCCATTATGGCTCACAACAAAGATCTATTGAAGTCTGCGAACGAAAGCGGTTTATACAATTCTGAAGTAAAAACATTTTATGCTGGAAACGAATTTTACTTAGTCGTTTATCAAACCTACCGCGACATTCGCTTGGTGGGTAATCCTCCAGAAAGCGTAGGTAAATTCGGTGGTGACACCGACAACTGGATGTGGCCACGTCACACCGGTGACTTCAGTATGTTGCGTATTTATGCAGGTGCTGAAAACAAGCCTGCAGACTACAGCAAAGACAACACGCCTTTGAAGCCTAAGCACTTCTTCCCTATTAACATGGGTGGTGTGAAGCAAGGTGATTTCGCCATGATCATGGGTTATCCTGCAAGAACTTCTCGCTACTTAACTTCTTACGGAGTTGAGCAAGCCGTAGACGTGCAGAACCCAATATTGGTTGAATGTTTCGGATTGAAATTAGAGACTTGGAAGAAGAACATGGATGCGAACGAAGGTGTTCGCTTGATGTATGCTGCGAAGTATGCAAGCACTGCTAACTCTTGGAAGTACTACATTGGACAAACGCGCGGATTAAAGCGTTTGGATGTTGAAGGAAAGAAAGCTTCGACTGAAGCTGGATTCACGAAGTGGTTAACTTCTAATTCAACGGCTAACGATAAGTTTGGCAAAGCACTTCCGATGCTTCAAGACTTTTATTCTTCAACCAATGAAACGCAAAAAGCATTTTTATATGCTCGTCTAACAGGAATGGGTGGAGCGGAATTCATGGGCTTGGCCTCTGAATTTCAACGCACATTCGAAAAGTATTTTGCTGAAACCGATGCTTCGAAAAAACAAGCGATGCTTGATGGATTCAAGGCTTCAGCTGAAGCGTTCTTCGTGGAATACAACATGCAAACAGACAAAGATGTGTTTGTTGCTTTAACAAATTTATACCGCTCTAGAATTGCTACAAATGCTCGTCCATCTTGGCACGCAGTGCTTGACGCGAAATTCAAAGGAAACGTTCAGGGATATGCAGATAAGCTTTTCGCAACTTCAGTTATCGTTGACAAAACGAAATTGATGAACTTCTTAGCGAAGCCAAATCAAAAGGTTTTTGAAAAAGATCTTGCTGTTGCAACAGCGAAGAGCGCTGGTGAATTTGGTGATGCTTTGGGCAAACTTATTCCTCGCGAGAAGATGAGCAAGGGTCAGCGTCAGTTTGTTGCTGGACTTCGTGAAATGAATCCGGAAAAACAATACGCTCCAGATGCAAACAGCACCATGCGTATCACTTACGGCCAGGTGAAAGACTACACTCCAGCAGATGCTGTTCATTATGATTTCTACACTACTGCCGCAGGTATTATGGAGAAGCGTGATAACAGCAATCCAGAGTTCGTTGTGCCTGAGGCGTTGGCTCAGAAAATTCAGAACAAAGAGTTTGGTCGTTATGCAAATGAGAAAGGTGAATTGCCTTCTTGTTTCATTGCCGATTTAGATATCACCGGTGGAAACAGCGGAAGCCCTGTATTGGATGCAAACGGAAACGTGATTGGTATTGCCTTCGACGGCAACTGGGAAGCTATGAGCGGAGACATTGCATACGAACCAGCCTTGCAACGCACGATTGCAGTTGACATTCGTTATGTGTTGTTTATTGTTGAAGAGCTTATGGGCGGAAAGAATATTGTAGATGAGATGTTGTTTGTGCGAGGCCGTAATTAAGACTGCTTTTCTGTTTAGAAGATTATTCTTTTAAAATAGATACAATTCCAAATCGGGGTGAAGAATTATTCACCCCGATTTTGTTTCAGAAATATTCTATACTTTTCAATTAATTCTTCTTTCTTCAAATTATGATCATTTATTCAAATAAGAGAATCTTAGAAATTCTCTGAATGAATATTCACAATGCATACAGAGGATTATTCCTTTGAATAAGCATATCCTCTGGAAGCAATGAATCGGATCTCTCTTTGCATAAAAAAACAATGCAAAGAAAAAGATTTAACAGAAGATCAACCCGATTGAAGGGATTTGATTTTTCACAAAGAGGAACATATTTCATTACATTAAATTGCATAGATAGAAAACACTTATTCGGAAAAATAAGTGAAGGGAAAATGCACTTAAACAATTGGGGAGTCATTGCACATAATTGCTGGCTAGAAATCCCTGACCACTTCCCCAATGTAAAACTCCATGTATTTGTGATTATGCCAGATCATTCCCATGGATTATTAGAGATTACGGAAGACTCTTATCAATTCTCAAGAAACACAAAAGTCCAGCATCCGGAAGAATCTTGCTTTTACGCGCCCATCTTGGGTAATAAAAATTGGAAAGTTGCAGGATTTGAATCGCCTGTAAAAACAATTGGATCAATAATTAGAAGTTACAAAATAGGTGTTATGAAGGGCATTCGAAAAGAAAATCCAAATGCCATTGTTTGGCAGCGTGATTATTACGCCCACATAGTTTTAGATGAAAAAGCATTTCAAAACATCACAAGGTACATTGAGGAAAATCCTTCGAAATGGTAAGACAACAAGTATAAAATCTTCATTCCAACAATAAATTCACCAATACATCAGTTTCTTATGTATATTTGTCCTATGTATTCATCAGAACTAATTAAAGGCACTCTTCGAACCATTGTTCTAAATCTTTTAAAAGAGAACGGTCGCATGTATGGTTACGAAATAACACAACGGGTAAAGGAACTTACCGACGATAAAATACAAATCTCAGAAGGGGCTTTATATCCCCTGCTTCACGCACTGGAAGCCAGTGAAGATTTGGAAACCGAAGTGGAATTTATTGGAAAGCGTCAGCGTAAATACTACCGCCTGACAAAGCAAGGAAAGCAAACAAGCAAAAAGAAAATAGACGAACTCCGAGAGTTTATTGAGACACTTCATATTCTCTTGGATGCGAATAAAGGGACGAGCCATGGTCTCATTAACTGACGAACAAGTTGATTTCATTCGAAAAGAAATTGAATCACATGGAATTAGTTTGCCTGATCTGCAAGCTAATTTGATAGATCACATGTGTACAATTATTGAAAATGAAATGTCGGAAAACGACGACTTCCACTCGTTCTTTTATTCAATTCTTCCACGTTTTTTTCATGACAACTTACATGAAATTGAAATGGAAACCATTCAATTAATTCATCAACTAAAATTCAAACACATGAAAAAGGCTCTTAATTTATCTCTATTGGCGTCTGCCATAATCTTAGTCCTTGGCGTCATCTTTAAAATTTACCACTTACCAGGCGCTGCCGCTCTTTTTGTAGCAGGAACCGGCATTTCGGTGCTAGCAGTCTTTCCACTTTTATTAATTCTACTTTACAAACAGCCTATTTCCCTTATTCAAAAAGGAGTAGACTTTCTTGGAACCTTGAATGTTCTTTTGTTTTCGGTAGGATGCCTATTCAAAGTCATGCACTGGCCTATGGCAACTATCTTAATGCTCACAGGAATTTCATTGCATTCGCTCGTCTACGTGCCTTTGTATTTCTATCATCAACGCAGAACTAACGAGGACAAGTGGAGGGGTGCATTGAACAGCTTTCTTTTCTTGCTCTTAGGAATTATGCTCTTCATGCTCTTCAATTTGAAAGTACAGTTATAAAACAAAAAGGTCGACCAATGGTCGACCTTTTTAATTGCATTGAGTATTAAATTACAAATGCATAAACTCTTTTTTCTTCAACAAATATTCTTCTGTCTCTCTGAATTCTGGATCGTCTACACAGCAGTCTACTGGACAAACTGCAGCGCACTGCGGCTCATCGTGAAAACCAACACACTCGGTGCATTTGTCTGAAACGATGTAGTAAACATCCATACTCTTCGCTTCTTGTATTCCGTCTGCATCTAATTCACCACCACCGTTTAATGGACTCATGATTCCACGAAGCCCTGTTCCTTCACTGTACTTCCACTCTGCTCCACCTTCGTAAATTGCGTGGTTCGGACACTCTGGTTCGCATGCACCGCAGTTGATGCATTCGTCTGTAATCATTATTGCCATATTCTGCTATTTATCTGAATTCAACCTTAATTTCGCCTGCAAATTTAATACACCTACGATGAATTCAACATTAGAACAGCGAATTCAAACATTTGTTCAGCTGGGACAGGCTCTGCAGCTGTTTTCGACCAAGAAAGAATGGCCTGGATACGCATGCGGATTAACCGAAGAGGAGTTCAACGGAGTGAATGACGTGATTGAATCGGCATTTACGTTCAACGGATGGTTCACTGCTGCAAATGTTCGTCAAGCCCTTTCGGCTTGGGCGAATGAGCTCACGGCAGAGAAATTAACTGCCTGGACAAAGGACCATTCCTATGCCACTTCACCTAAAACAATTGCAGTTATCTGCGCTGGAAATATTCCTGGTGTTGCATTTCACGATATTCTATCTGTTCTTATTTCAGGACATAAACTGCTGATAAAACTGAGTTCAGATGACCCTATACTTATTCCAGCACTTTTAAAAATTGCAGGGAAGTTTGAAAACGATTTCGAATTGAACTATTCTTTTTCGAAAGGAAAATTAGAAAATTTCGATGCCGTTATTGCCACAGGGAGCAATTCCACAGCTGTTCACTTCCATAATTATTTTGGAAAATATCCTCACATCATTCGTCAAAATAGAAACAGCGTAGCCATTCTCGATGGGAACGAAACGGATGAGCAATTGGAAAAATTAGGTAATGATCTTTTCGATTATTTCGGTTTAGGATGTAGGAATGTAACGAAGCTCTATTTGCCTGTTGATTTCGATCTAGACCGAATCTTTAACGGTATTTTCAGTTTTCAATCCATTGCCACGCATAACAAATACGCGAACAACTACGATTACAACAAAGCAGTTTGGTTATTGAATAACGAGGACTTACTCGAAAACGGATTTGTAATATTCAAGGAAGATAAAAACATTGCATCTCCCGTAGCCTCTGTGTTTTACGCGCGTTACGAAAACAAAGAAGCTTTGCTTCAACACCTGAAAGACCACGAAAATCAAATTCAATGTATTATTGGAAATGAGTTTATTCCTTTCGGAAACAGTCAATGCCCAACGTTATCTGATTACGCAGATAATGTGAACACACTCGAATTCTTAATGTCGCTGAACCCTTAAGAATTCCGAAGAATTGAATTTGTAGTCCTCAAACAAGACTTATATTTGAAACATGAATAAGATTATTACATTGTCGGCCATAGCGGCAATTTCATTAGCTGTTTTTTCTTCTTGCGACACCGATGTAGATTTAACTGCACCTTACGCGAGCACAACAGTTGTATTCGGATTGCTAGACCCTCAGGCCGATACTCAGTTCGTGAAAATAAACAAGACCTTTCTTGGTGATGGCAATTTGAACGAGTACGCCATGATTCGCGACAGCTCTGAATACAAGTGGGAAGAATTTACTTCTCTGCGCATTGACGAGTATGTTTCAGGGAATCCTAATCCAATTGCAACACACAACCTTTCGCCAATTACCATTAACAACAAAGACGTGAACGGCATGTTTTACGGACCAGCGCAAACGGTTTATTATTTTGCAACTCCTACTGGACTTAATCCAAATGCCACCTACAAACTCGTTGCCGATTTCGTTTCTCGTCCAGACATATTCGCTTGGACCAATGTTATTCCTTCAGCCAATGTCTTTTTCCAAAGCCCCCAAACCAACTTAGGAATGTCATTCGCCTCGATAAACACCGTAACGGGAGCAATCGATTATCGCGATAATGTTTCCATTCGTTGGACACCAATTGATAATGCTGAGATTTATGATTTAGCTCTTCGCTTTTACTATACAGAAAATGTATACTCTGACAATGCGCTTACGCTATTGGTTTCCTCTACCGATAAGTTCATTGACTGGAAAATCGGAACATTCAACGCTGACGACATTGATTTGAATTCAGGTTATTACAATCTAACATTTAATGCAGAGCCGTTCTTTTCATATTTAGGAACCAACATTCCAACAGATTCGCATATTCGTCGTGAAGCGGGAACCTATGACGGAAATAAGACACGTGCTTTTGAATTGCGCATGGGCTTAGCGAACGACGAATTGAAGACCTACATCAACGTAAACAATCCTGTAACCGGAATTATTCAAGAGCGTCCGAGCTACACCAATGTAGTTGGCGGATTAGGTCTATTCGCTTCACGTGCGAGTGCTTATGTGTTGAACATTCCTTTGGAATCTGGTAACGGAACCAGTAACATTAATGCGCTAATGAACGGCATCTACACATCTGATTTAAACTTCTGCGATCCGAATCCGAGCAATACAGAATTCACTTGCAACTAAGAATTTTCAAGCAATAAAAAAAGGGAGCATTCGCTCCCTTTTTCATTTCAATAAACTTCTATTACTTCTTCAAGAAATAAGTCTCACTTGTTGCTGTTTTTAGGAAGTATAATCCGTTAGCCAAACCACTCACTTCGATCTGAGAGTTGTCTGAAATACTTCCTTCCATTACACGCTTACCTTCCATGTTAAAAACCGAGTAAGGAACGTTGTATGCACCTTCCCATTTAACAGTTAAGTAATCAGTTGTTGGATTGGGAAACACTGCGAATTGAGGAGCATTTGCTTCCACAACACTTACAACAGGCTGAGCAGCAACCAAGACTCCGGAATTTGTTCCGGCAGAATAATTCACTTGAACCAAAGGCACCATCCATTCGTGAACCAAGAACTTATATTCAATTGCCTCTGGACGATCGAACTGAAATCCGAAACCCAAAAGATCCACATAAATAGAATCCGCAGCATTAATTGTCGTTTTAACACGAATTGCATCGTACGTCGTTCCGAAGTAATTCACCGTACCCCAACCATCCACTTCATTTACACGTGTCTGATTTGTTTTTCTGTACCCCAAGGTTGGAATTTGAATCACCTGTTCCGAAACACTTGTTTGAAGATCTCCGAATGCTACCGGATAATCGTAAACGATATCTACTGGACTTGCTTGTTGTGGAATTGGAATACCACTCACCGTGGCGCCAACTCCAACAATTGCATAACGACTGTTGCTATTCTGGTAGTAAGAATAGATATCTTCCAACGTAACAGGAAGTCCTTGCGTGCTTCCGCCTATTGATGCTAAACCTATTGCGAAATCCGAATTGTGTTCCGAATCGAAAGGGCTATTGAAAAAGACCTGATATGCGAAAGGAGTGGTTGAAATATCTACACATTCTTGTTGCTGAATATTTCCTGTTAGCGTTAGGTTACTCTCGTCGAAATTCCAAACATGATTGGGCCCTGTATCGCCTTCATCGAATGCTCCAATAATGGTTGCATTCTCTTGTGCAAGAATATCTCCGCCCATGGGCAAATCATTTTTGGTTATCGTGATTTGTGCGCTTAAAC
>CAMDFE010000069.1 GCA_945897395.1 Chryseobacterium gleum
GCTTGCTGCGGAATTGGAATACCACTCACCGTTGCTCCTACTCCAACAATCGCATAACGACTGTTGCTGTTTTGGTAATACGAATAAATATCTTCCAGCGTAACAGGAAGTCCTTGCGTACTGCCTCCTATTGATGCTAAACCTATTGCGAAGTCTGAATTGTGTTCCGAATCGAAAGGGCTATTGAAAAAGATCTGATATGCGAAAGGAGTGGTTGAAATATCTACACATTCTTGTTGCTGAATATTTCCTGTTAACGTTAGGTTACTCTCGTCGAAATTCCAAACATGATTGGGCCCTGTATCGCCTTCATCGAATGCTCCAATAATGGTTGCATTCTCTTGTGCACGAATCTCTCCGCCCATGGGCAAATCATTTTTGGTTATCGTAATTTGTGCGCTTAAACAGAAAGGCGCAACGATCAAAACGCTGAATAACAGTTTTTTCATTTCATTAAGGTTGTTTAACGAAGGTATAAAATTTAGTTAATATGTTGTGAGCAAAATTTTCAAATCATTTGTCACAGACGCAAGTATGCGGAGTACTTTCGTTGGAAAGCTTAACCAAAACTTTTTGAGATTTACAACATGGATAAATACGATTTCGTAATCTTAGATATCATTCAGACTTTCCGTAAAAACAACAAAAGTCAATATATTAAACTCAATCAATTAGAGGCTAATTTCTGGACGCGCATTCAACGCGATGCTGCTCATCAAACGCATAGCACGCAACTTGGGGAGCGTGTGACGAAATTATACCTTGAAGGGTTCATTGTAAATAAAGGCGGTCTCGGTTACAACGTAACGAAGAAAGGAAAAGAACAAATTGTTGTTCTTTCCAATATTGAAGAGATTTCTTAAAGCATCTCGTTCGCTAAGTTCGCTAGCTCACTTCTTTCGCCTTTTTCAAGTGTAATGTGACAATATAAATCTTGTCCTTTCAATCTATCCATTACGTATGACAAACCGTTCGATTGCTCATCTAAATAAGGAGTGTCAATCTGACGAACATCCCCAGTCAAAATCACTTTCGTATTTTCTCCAGCGCGGGTAATAATTGTCTTGACTTCATGTGGAGTCAGGTTCTGTGCCTCATCAATAATAAATACACAGTTGGAAAGACTTCTTCCGCGAATAAACGCTAACGGCGTAATTATTATTCTTCCATCGGCTTGCATTTCATCGATTACTTTTCTCTTCTTTTCGTGTTCAGAATATTGTTTCTTAATGAAATTCAAATTATCGAACAGCGGTTGCATATAGGGTGAAACTTTTTCCTCGGCATCTCCGGGAAGGAAACCAATGTCTCTGTTTGAAAGGGGAATAATGGGGCGAGCTAAAATGAGTTGATCAAAACCATTACGCATTTCAAGTGATCCTGCTAGCGCAAGCAATGTCTTTCCTGTTCCTGCAACCCCTGAAATCGTAATAAGCTTTATTTCTGGATTCATGATGGCATGAAGAGCGAAAGCTTGTTCAGCATTTTTAGGTTTAATGCCCATGGCATAAACTTTATCTATACGCTCAACTTTCTTTTCTATTCCACCGTGAAAAGCAAGAGCACTTGAAGTACCTGACTTCAATACATAAAAATGATTGTTGTGCTTTTCCTTGCCGAGTATTTTCGTGTCTTTCAATTCACCTGCGGTGTATAGCTTTCGAATGGCTTCGGCTGAAACATTCTCCAAAACACTATATCCACGATAAGCCGTAACACTTTCTTTAACTTTTCCGGTTTTGTAATCTTCAGCAACTATATCTAACGCCTTCCCTTTGATACGAAGGTTTATGTCTTTCGTAACCAACACAACCTTGCTGCTCTTTTCTTGCTTCTGAAGAACTATAGCAGCATTCAGAATTTTATGATCGTTCTTCTTCGATTGAAAAATTGCCTCTGCGTCGTCGTTCGCTGAAAGGTCTATGTCTAGAATAATCTTGAACTTCCCGCCGTGCCCATTTCCTAGTGGAATCCAAGCGTTCAGGGTATGAGCCGAGGACAACCTATCTATAATTCTAATCGTCTCGCGTGCTTCGAAATTTTTATTTTCGTTACCAACCTTAAACTTGTCCAACTCTTCTAAAACAGTTATGGGAACGGCGACATAGTTGTCTTCGAAACTGTTAATACTGTTGTGGTCGTGCAGAAGAACAGAAGTGTCTAGCACGTAAATTTTTCTTTGTTTGCGAGGAGCCATGTTCGTTTGGTTTTAACGAATATATTCTCTTCAATCGTTCAACCTAAATAAACAACCCGCGAGTTATTAACCGATTTAAATGAACCGATTTTTGAAAAACTTAACACTGTGGTAAAAGAAAGACAACAACAGCAACAGCAAGAGAGAAAGACCTATTCCTCCTTCATCGAGTTGCTTTGAAAGTGTTTTTCCAACTAAATCTGGACTGTTGAAAAGGAATGGAATGGATGCGCAAAGAAGCACAATAGCAGCAGTAATTTTTCCTTTTTTATTCCATGTTGAAACCGTGATGAGTATCATTAGGAAGAACGGCATTGCCCACAAGAAATGTTCGGTGTCGGTGTGTGTCAAAACTGGAATTAATGCCAGAAGAATCAAGGCTTCATTGGATTGAAATCCTTTTTCGATATTCTTCCAAATAAATTTCAAGTACGTCAATCCTGCAATGGCCAATCCAATGAGCACAGCTGCCTTCGGCACTACTGCCATATGCACGGATGATAATATTTTTTGAATGAAGAAGTATATGGTATTCGGGCTTTGATCCAATTGCACGTTATGAGCCTGAACAGCCTTCAGCCATTGTGAATGAAGAACAATAAATCTATTCGGAACACAAACGAATAACACAAGGGCTGCTCCTAATAATCCAAGCACCGTATAGAGCAATACTTTCCATTCTTTTTTCAAAATGAAATATGGAAGTAGAATTAAAAAATGGATTTTAAAGCAAAGAACAATTGCGTAGATTATTCCGGCCTTCGCATATTGTTTGTTATCAATGGAACGAACACTCCAAAGCGCTAGCAAGAGCAGCAGCGCATTGACGTTTCCTAAAAACAATTCGCGCTCCAATTGATCTCCGAAAAACAAAAACGTCATTGCAAGCATGAACCACACGTCCTTTCCCCAAGAAATTTGCTTGAAAAAAGTTTGTTTGAATTCATTCAACAATAAAATAAGAATGGCCGAATTCAACAAATAAAACAACACCGCCGCCACATCGTACTTCAACAAAGCGAAAGGCAAAAAAGGCACCAATGCTTCAGGAGAATACTTGTAGAATCCGCTTGACAATCCGAAGGACTTCCCGTAGACTTGTTCGCCATTCATGAGCGCATCGGCAGCTCCGTAATACACGCTGAAATCGCTTAATTGAAAGCGATAGTTCACGAAGAGTAGAACCAAGTATAAAACAGGAAGGAGCGCGAAGCATCGCGCTCCCTTCCAAAAATATTTAAATTCTTCTTTCAGCATTACTTACTTCACCATCACACTCACACGCTCTTGCTTTCCATTTCTATTGGTTACTTGCAAAACATAGAATCCTGGAGACAAGGTTGAAATGTTCAGCACACTCGAAACATTGTTTTCCATTAATACAAGCTTCCCTGTTGCATCGAACGCTTTAACCGTCTTTGGTTCGTTTACATTCGAGAAGAAAATCTCTTGATCCGCAGGTTGCGGATAAACATTGAACGAGTTTTGGTAAAGTTCATTTACACCTACTACCATTTGCGCATCTGAGCTATTCAAACAACCGTTGCTTATTCCAGCGTAGATAAAGGTTCCATCTGAAACAATTCCTGTTACATCGAAAGACGGAGTTGTAATGCCTTCCAATTCAGTGTAGGAGAAACCACCATCCACCGAAACAAACCATGAAACCAACCAGCTTGGATCATAATTGTCTATGCCTAGCAATGTTCCATTTTGAGAAATGATTGGCACAATAGGCATAATATCTGAAATTGGAAAAGTTCCCAAGGTGTACTTTGCTGTGAATCCATCTATAGTCTCTTGAACCAACTTCACCGTGTAGTTTCCTGGAGATGTGTATGAATAAACATCAGTAGCATTTGCGGGAATGGTATTACCATCGCCCATTTCGTAATAGGCATTAGCCACGTTCATGTTCACTTCAGATTGATTCTCAAGCGTAATTGTTCCGCAGAAAACGGTGTAGTCTAAATCGGCCTTCACTTGAGAAAGCAGACATTGTTGTGCACCTCTGTCTTGTGCTTCTTCCAAGAAATTCACTGTGCAGAATTGTTGGAATGAATTTCCACCTAAGAACACCCATGAATCCAATGCTGAATCAAACGCATCTGTAATGGCCAAAGCAATATGATAGGTCTCACCTACAACTAAGTTTCCAATTGAAGCAAACATAGGAACGGTGTAACCATCGCAAAATAAATCTGGAATAGCAAGCGTAGAATTATCGTTGTATAAAGTTGAGTTGGTATCTACATTGATAGTATTGATACTCACCGCTGTGTTAGTTCCTGGAACAAGCGCTAGGTTCACTGCTCCATTTGTATACGTGCCTGCAATACCAGGTCCATTAACGAAGAAGCCGAAAATGTCATTGAAATTGGTCCCAACGAACTCCGGATATTCTGAAGAGCCAAATACAAATTGAAAAGTCATAGAATCTCCGGTTGCAATAAAGTCGAAATCGAGTTGAGCTAAATCGTAAGTTGGAAGTCCAATTATCGCAGATAAATCAGCATTGCTTAACGTGTTGGACCAATTGCCTCCAGACAGATTATTACCGTTACTAACTACTGCAGCAATTCCGGTTGAAAGAACCAACCCGTTGTTGATGCCTAATGATACAGAATCGCCATCAGTTAACCAACCCAATTGAGCAGAGTCTCCAATAAATGCAATATTGTTGACGAAGATTCCATTCGCTAAAAACAAATCTTCTACAGCAGAGGTTTGATCGGAGATAGAGTCGACATTGAATTGCGCTTGGCTCGAATACGCAGAAGAAATGATTAAAAAGGAGAGTAATAGTTTTTTCATGGCCTAGGCTTTCCAATAGACTCAGCTTTGAATCAATTGGTTGTCTAAGTTACTATAATTCAAAAAACTAAAAAATTATTTCGCTAATTCTCCGAAACGCTTTTTGAACTTCTCTAGTTTCGGAGTGATCATAACGCGACAATAAGGTTGCTCGCCATTCAATGCGTAATAATCTTGATGGTAATTCTCGGCTTTGTAGAAATTGGTGAACTCGGTAACTTCAGTTACTGCATTCGCGCCCCATTCTCCTGTTTCATTGATAGCTTGAATGGCCTTCATGGCTAACTCCTTTTGCTTTTCATTGTGATAAAAAACTGCAGAACGATATTGTGTTCCTGCATCAGGTCCTTGTCTGTTCAGAGTTGTTGGATCATGAACCACGAAAAATATTTCCAACAATTGCGAAAATGATACAATGCGCGGATCGAAATATACCTGAATAGCTTCAGCATGCCCGGTTGTCTCGTTGCACACTTCCTTGTAAGACGGGTTCTTAATGAATCCTCCGGCATATCCCGATTCAACTTTGGTTACACCATTTACATTCGCGTATACGGCTTCCACACACCAAAAACATCCACCAGCAAGAGTGGCGACTTCCAACGAATCATTCATTTCAATATTCATAATTTCTACTTTGGAATTTTCTTTGTTCGATTGGGCGCAAGAGACTAGCGCCAAGACGAAAAAGGGTAATACTAGTTTTAATTTCATCGGAATTATACTTTCCATAAATGAACTACAATTCAAAATAAATGTTGTTCACGCATCGTACGAATTCGCGTTCCAACTTGAATCTTTTGCAAGACCTTTTTTCCTCGAACAACTTCACCGAATTCTGTATAGCGACCATTTAAATTGGGCGTGTAAGCCAATGTAATGAACCATTGTGCGCTTTCGGTGTGCCTTCCAGCACTTGCCATACCAATATGAAGCGGCGCGAAATTATGCCCAGCAAACTCTGAAGAAATCACATAAGGCATTCCGCTCATGCCGTCACCTCTTGTGCAGCCCGCTTGGACTACAAAATTGGGAACCACTCTGTGAAATGCTATGCTGTCGTAGTAATGCTGATTGCATAACTTCAAAAGATTCGCAACGCTTTCAGGAGCATTTTTTCCGTTGAGTTTAATCACAACCATTCCCTCATCTGTCTTCAACTTCACGCTGCACGATAGGTTTTTTTTCCAATCTTTTTCAGATGGAAAAGGTGAATGATTCGTTGAAAGGAGTTCCGCTGTTAACCCATCCGTGCGAACTGAATTCAAAGTGTTCACCATTTCATTGTAGGTTTCAATGGTCTCTGCGCGTTGAAATGAAGGAAGCGTTTGCTCCAATGTTTGAATCAGAAACGTATTGCCTTTTAACTTCTCTGCTCGCTCTCTCGTCCATGTTGCAAGTAATGCCATAACTCCGGGATCTTGAGAAGTCCACAACATGGCGAACCAACCTGGAAAAAGGGTTTCGTTGAACTTGGGATTCGAGTTTCCGTATTCCAAGGCACATTCAACAATGGCGTATTGAAGAGCTGGTGGTGCGGTAAAAAATTCTTTTGAGAGTAGCGTGTCGATGAACAAATAAGAATTCGACATTTTCTTCACCCATGAAATTCGCTCGAACAAATCTTCCGTTTCAGAATAATGAAACATGATGAAGTTCTGGGCATCGGGATGTCCCTTTTCATTCCACACACCCGCTAATTCTATTTGCTCATAACTGCTCTTGGGAAAGGAGTTGAGCACTTCTCTAATCTGATCGTGATTGAACTGATTGAAGTGAATGCCAGCGCGCATATAATTGAAGGCACTTGACTTCTTAAGATCTGCAAAAAATACATTCTGAATAAATGTAGAATCTTTCGAGAGGATCACCTGAACAGCGGGCTCTGAAATCTGAGCGTCTTCGTTGCAGGCTAAATCATTGAGTAACGGCCACAACTCATAACGATTGGCCAATTTCGAGAATTGAATACGGACGTATTTCGATTTTTCATTTTCAATCCAGTTTCGAACTTTTGCTTTATACATTGCATTGCTCGGTGCGTTTCCAGAAATAAAATCATAATTGGTTCTTGCAAGAACTTGGGCCAAAGCCACACGCGCTTCCTCTTCCCACTTTAATATACCGTCTTGATCTAAAATAGACTTTAGAAAATCATCTTGATTAATTCGTTTGCGTGCGGCTAAAGCCAAACATGCATATTGGTTATGGGGAAGGTCCGGATTCTGTCTGTAAGCTTCCTCGAGACGAACTCCTAATGAAGCGGTCTCGGGCAACAATTTGGCTAAGGCCATCCAGGATTCTTTGACCAAGTTCTTATCGACAGCATTTAACACAGTTGTTTGCAAGGCTTCCACACGTTGTGCATCGGAACCCTCAATTTGTCCGAGTGCATAAGCTGCGGCGGC
>CAMDFE010000070.1 GCA_945897395.1 Chryseobacterium gleum
TAAATGAACCAAAGTGGCCTCTAGCATGGTGTCTAATGCTTTTTCATTGTTTCCGTATTTGAAAAACGCATCGGCAAGGGCCATCCACGTTTCTTCGTTTTCAGGAAACTCCTTCACTAATTTTTCTCCAAGCGAAATAGACTCTGTGAATTTTTCCATCTTCACTAACACCTCCATTTTGTAGATGGCGTAGTCAGGGTTCTTCGATTCAAGGTCAATGGCTTTATCCAAGAACGGAATGGCTTCCGCCAGTTTTCCTTGAAGATCCATTACTACACCAATTCCTAAATAAGCGTCTGCCCAGTATTCATCTGTTTCAATACTCTTGTGGTAGTAGAAAAGGGCTTTGTCGTAGTCGTTCAACTTCTCGAAACACTCTCCCACGTGACAGTAAATAGGAGCTTGGGGAGGCTCATGCACATAAGACTCTTCAAGCACTTCAAGTGCCTCAGAATATTTTTCTAATTTGAAAAGTGCATGCGCCTTGTTGTAATAGGCAGGGGCGAAGTCGCTTTGAATGGCTAAACAATAGTCGTAGGCTTCGATCGATTCTTCTGAACGATCGAGCTTTTGAAAAGCGTTACCCAAGTTGTACCATGCTGCGAAACTATACGGGTGCTCATCGATGAATTGCTGGAAGTAAATCGCGCACACAGCGGGCAGTCCTGCCATTTCAAAACAAAATGCAATCTCATAAAGCAAGGTCTCGTTTTCCGGACTTCGTTCAATTCCTATTTTCAAGGTGTTGATGGCCTTTTCGTATTGCTCGAGGTTTTCATATTCCAATGCAATCTCTAAATACACATCGTCTATTTCTTCTTCAGCACAAATGAGTAAAGCGCGTTTGTAATACTGAATGGCTTTGTTGTGTTCGCGCAATTGGCTATATACAGCGGCCATGGTGAGCAGCATTTCTTCGTTGTTTGGTTCGAATTTTTCGAGGACCTTCAATCGTGAAAGGGCTTTTGACAATTGACCAATGCCTGAAAGAAGTTGAACTTCTTTGATGATTAATGCGGTGTTATCTGGAAATAGAGAGTATGCGTATTCAAGGGCCTTAATGGCTTTTTGGTAGCTGAGGTTCGCTTGGTAACCGTCTATAATTGCCTCAAGTTGTTCAACGTCGAAGTAGTATGATTCGTTTTGTTGAATCATTTGCTCGAAGCGTGAGATAAGGTCTCCTGTGTTGTGGTAATCTGATGGGTCTTCGCTCATTGAGTAATTTCAGAGTTCAAGTCAAAAATAACCAATATTTCGCCGAGATTTCGATTAATATTTGAACACGTAATACACGAGTTTGATGTATTCGTTGAAGGTAGTAATGAGCCCAGCTTCAAAGGTCCACCACGACTGTGCCTTAAAGTCCTTGGTTTCAGTGCCGAAGAAATGCACCACAATCCCTTTTTCTTGAAACTTTTCGCCGAATACCAGGCTCATGCGACGCAGGTGAAAGTCGCTACTCACCACAGAAATTTCTTTCAAATTGTTATTTATACAATAAGCCAGAATTTCTTCCGACTCTTCGTACGTGCTGGTTGCCACCCCCAATTCCGTCACGCGAAGCGAATCGATTCCGTTTTGAAGCATGCATTTTCGGGTAAGTTGCGAAGAAGTTAAATTCAATCCCAAGGAGCGCATTTCATTCAACGTATCACCTCCGCCGGTGCAAATAAATTGTGTAGTTTGAAATTCGTTTGCAAGCAACACGGCTCCTTTTCCTCGCTCGAATTCATTTCCACCTAAAACAAAAAATGTTTGGTTGGAAGGGGTAACGGCGCTCGATTCGGCTATTGTAAGGAAGTGACCAATTCCACCTAAAATCGAATTGCGGTAAACGATTAAACAGATGAAAAATGTGAGAGTCGCTCCAAGCACCATCCATTTCAAAACTTTGCTAATTTGTTGCCAAGTAGGAAGTGAGGTGAAGTAGGTATAGGTTTGATTCTCTTGATTTTTCAATTTGAAAATTTTACACTAAAGTGATGTTTTCTCCAAGCATGGCTGCATAGTCCGAGGGCGCTTCTAAATTCAAAGCCTCGTGAATAGCATCGAGTTCTATATTTTTTATGTCGAAATTATTCTGGTAGGCCGTTGTGTTGAACCACTCGGTGGCGGCTGCCGTTGAAATTTCGAATCGATTCGAAACGCGAAAGATATTTTCTTTGTCGCTCATGAAGGCCTCGCAGCGTTCATTCATGAGTTGCAATACTTTTTGAATGGACTCGCTTTTTTGTTCAATGGCATTGCTATTCGCGACAGCAACAAATCCGCACCACGGCGCATGAAAAGTATCTAAGAAACAAAGGTGTCCTTTTTTTACGGATGGAATGGACGTGTATTTTTCCCAGTAGAAATAATCGCTCTCGCGGTTCCTCAAACTTTGAATAGCATTGTTCAAATTCGCAACTTCAACATATTGATCATCGGAAGGATGGAAGCCCAATTGCTTCGCGTGAATCTTCGCCATCAGATGCGAGCCCGATCCTTTTCGTGAAATAGCATATTTTCTGTTGTGGTTGGAAGTGATGCGTGGCGTGTCTGCATACCCTCCGTAAATGCCCCACGTTAATGGGGTTTTAGTGTAAACCTTAACAATCTTCGCTTTTAATCCGCGATGATAAGCACTCACAAATCCTTCGGTAAGCATAAGCGCTACATCTAGATCTCCTTCTTGAAGAGCTTCCGTCATAACGCCTGTTCCACCTGCGAAGTAGGTCCACGAAACATGAACGTTCAAGGCGCTGAAAACGTCCTGCTCCAAGGCGAGTTGCCAGGGTAAATTGAAGTGTTCAGGAACACCTCCAATGCGTAGTGTAATTTTATCTTTCATGTTAGTAGCTGCCGTTCCACTTCCTCAGGAACCACTCAATGCTGAGTAACGACAAAAGTGCAATTAAAAGTGGAGTCCAGTCTATGAGTTCTCTCACTTTTTTCTCTTCGAAAGAAACGCTCGTGACTTCTTTTCTGTTTTTGATTTCATTTACGAGATCATCAAGCGCAGTTGCATTGAATCGTTTTCCGCTGGTGCTGGAAGACAATTGTTCTAACAACTGGAAGTCTGCAATTGTTCGTGCCGTCTCCACAGAAATGTTGTTCACGGTGAATCCGCCTGACTTCGCGAACTCCGTTGTTCCATTGAACGCTTTCGCAGTGTACGAATAAGCGCCTGGAGGAAGCATTCCGGCGTTCAACTGATAGCCAGTATTCGATGGTGAAAATTGAAACGATTGAACGCTGTTGTCTGGGAATTTCAAGTCCATATTCACCTGCTGATTCAAGACAGGCATGAAACTTTCGTCGTACAATTCCGCATTGAAATAGACGAGTTCGTTTTATGCGAAATTCTTTTTGTGTTGAATTCTGAATTTCTCTTTGTTCTCTTTTACACCTATGAACTGCGCAGTTTGTGTGATGAACTGATTGAATACATCGTGATTTTCTTCCATCTGAAACAATCCCACTTTCCATCTCCAAATACCTTCTCCACAAAGCACGGCTATACGATGTTCAGGAGTTCCGCCAAAACCGAGAAGAGGTACATCGGTCGCTATTTTTCCAATGCGTTGGGTTAGCAAAGCTTGTACTTCCGGCGCAACAGCATAGTTCCCGAAAGGCACTGCCAATGGCGGGAGTAGAGGCAAGGCTTGCGCGAATTCATTCGACAAAGAAAAATAACTGAACGACGGATTGAGTGAAGCGCTAATGTCTGAAAGTTTCGATTGATATCCGTTTAATGAAAATCCACTTCCAAAGGCGTTGAACGCATTGAAATCGTTTTGTGCACCAAGTATAAACCAACAGGGAATTTTCGATTTGAAGGCTTCTTGAATAACGTTGTTTCCTCTTCCACCGAACGATGGAATTTGATAGGCAATGAGCATGTCGAATTTGTTCACGTTGTCTGTGAATGCATCAACGGTTTGAACAGTGACTTCGTAATTTTCTTGAAGGCGCATGGCCTCTGCAATGGCTGTAATATCGGGATGAGGAGCGTTAGCGAGTATTAATACGTTTTGTCTGTTATCAATGACTTCGATATAGACTTGTTCACTGTTGTTGCGCGTATTGTCTTCGCTGTTTATTGGTTGAATGGTTACAGTGTAAGCGTGTATTCCAACTTGATCGGCAGGTAGCGAGAACTCGATGTTTTTAAATTCTCTTTCGGCAGTGAATGAAATATTTTGCGAAGCCAATTGAACACCGTTTTTTGAAACGGTCACTACCGTGCTTGTGCCTCGCGCTTTGCGGCCTTCAATGTTCAATCGAATGGGAAATTCATTTCCTAAATAGGCAATTTTATTTGCACTAACATTAGAAATTAACAAGTCACGATGTAAGGTGGTATCTCCTATACCTACAGTAAAGACAGGAATATTGAGTTGTTTCAAGTTGGAAACCGGATGAGGCCCTTTGTTGTAAAGTCCGTCGCTTGCAATAACTAATGCGGCCAAGTTCCGACCGCTGAAACGCGCGTCTATTGATCGTTGTAGTTTCCCAAAGTGAGTAATTTGATCTGAGAAAGTTGCGCTGTCGCCGTTGCTAACATCATCTCCAAAAAGCAGCGGAACCACCTCGTAATCTGGGCCGAGTTTTTCTCCGAGAGTCTTCCAATTATTTAAAAAATCGGTCCTCACGTAGTTAGAATCTTTGGTGGAAACCATAGATTGGCTATTGTCTAACGCTAGCACAACAACAGGTTTTTCAACGCGTGTTTCAAGGGTTTCCAATAGCGGTTGGAAAAGTAAAAGAACAAGTAGCGAGACCACAAGGAATCGCATGCCGGCTAAAAGAAATTTAAATTGAGTTGACCAAGATTCTTTCGATGTTCCGAGAAAATAAAGAGCAATGGCGTAGGCCAATCCTACCCAAACACAGAGGCTCAAGAGCCATGGAGATGCTTGAGTGATTAGGTGCGCCATAGCTTACATGTGCATACCGCCGCAAACGTGAAGCGTTTGTCCGGTTACATAAGAACTTAAATCAGATGCTAAATAAAGAGTAGTATTTGCAATGTCGGTTGTTGTTCCTCCGCGTTTCAAAGGAATGGTGTTTCTCCATTCTTCAACCACTTTCGGATCTAGCTTTTCAGTCATTTCCGTTTCAATGAATCCCGGAGCAATGGCATTGCAACGAATGTTACGAGAACCCAATTCTTGTGCAACGCTTTTCGTGAATCCGATCATACCTGCTTTTGATGCAGCGTAGTTGGCTTGTCCAGCGTTTCCTGTAACTCCAACAATAGATGTCATGTTTATGATTGAACCGCTTCTAGCTTTCAACATAGGTTTAATCACCGCTTTCGATAAGTTGAAAACAGATTTCAAGTTCACGCGAATGACTTCGTCCCACTGCTCTTCACTCATACGCATAAGCAAGGTATCGCGCGTGATTCCTGCGTTATTCACTAAGATGTCAACGGTGCCGAATTCAGCAACCACTTCGTCTACCAACGTTTGTGCTGCGTTGAAATCTGAAGCATCGCTTTTATATCCTTTTGCTTTCACGCCTTTGGCAGCCAATTCGGCTTCGAACGCGCGTGCTTTTTCGTCAGATGATGCGTAGGTGAATGCGATAGTGGCGCCTTGATCGGCGAACACCTCAGCAATTCCCTTTCCAATTCCGCGAGATGCGCCAGTAATGATAGCGACTTTTCCTTCTAATAATTTCATGATAAACTATTTTTACAAATCTACTGCTTCTGCTATTAATTCAGCAATGTCTTTCACTGCTATGGTATGCTCTTGTTCGAAGTGCTTCACGCCATCGGTGAGCATAGTATTACAAAACGGACAGCCAGTTGCAATAACGCTAGGCTTCACGGCTAGCGCATCTTCCATGCGTTCAACGTTAACTTCTTTATCTCCTTTTTCAGCTTCTTTGAACATTTGCGCACCGCCTGCACCGCAGCAAAGACCGTTGGTTTTGCAACGCTTCATTTCAACCAATTCGGCATCGAGTGCTTGAATCAATTGACGTGGTGCTTCGTATTCTCCGTTTCCTCTTCCGAGATAACACGGATCGTGGAAGGTGATTTTCTTTCCTTTAAATACCCCACCTTCAATTTTCAATTTTCCTGTATTCAATAATTCTTGAATCAATTGCGTGTGGTGAACCACTTCGTAGTTTCCTCCCAATTCAGGATATTCATTTTTTAACGTGTTGAAACAATGCGGGCATCCGGTTACAATTCTCTTCACCTCGTAGGCATTTAAAACACTGATGTTTTGCATGGCCATCATTTGGAAGAGGAATTCGTTTCCTGCGCGCTTTGCAGGGTCTCCTGTGCACGATTCCTCAGAACCTAAAATTGCAAACGAGGTGTTTGTGTGGTGAAGAATTTTTGCAATGGCTTTGGTAATTTTCTTTGCGCGGTCGTCGAAACTTCCTGCACATCCAACCCAAAAAAGTACTTCGGGTGTTGTTCCTTCGGCCATGCAATCGGCCATTGTACGTATCTTGAAATCCATGTTGTTCGAATTATTCGTTTGTCCAGTCTGCACGGTTCATAGCACTCATAGCCCAAGGCGCTCCATTGTTCTCCACGTTGTTGAACATAGAGGTAATGCTATCGGGCGATTTAGATTCTTCCATGATTAAGTATCTGCGAAGATCTACAAGCACTTCCATGGGGTTAATGTTTATCGGACAAGCGTCTGTGCAAGCGTTGCAGGTTGTGCATGCCCAAACTTCTTCTTCAGAGATGTAATCGCGAATTAAGCTCTTTCCGTCTTCCACCCAAACACCTTTGTTTGCTGCTTTTGCATTTCCAATTTCTTCCATGCGATCGCGAACATCCATCATTACTTTTCGTGGTGAAAGTAATTTGCCTGTTTGGTTCGCTGGACAAGCGGAAGTACATCTTCCACACTCGGTGCAGGAGTATGCACTTAGGAGTTGAGTGCGTTTCATGTCTGAAACATCTTTCACTCCGAAACGAGTGAATTCAACAGGCTCGACAACCGCATTCGGATCGAGCATCAACTTCACTTCATTCGTTACTGCTTTGTCGTTCGATAAACTCCCCGGCGATTGCAATTTGCTGAAATAGGTTGTTGGAAAAGCAAGTAGAATGTGCAAGTGTTTTGAATACGATAAGTACACAATGAATCCGAGTATTCCTACAATGTGGAACCACCAGAAAAAGTGGCTTATTCCTTCTAAAGAGTGAGAAGAAAAGCTTGTTAGAAGAGGTTGGTAGAACTGACTAACCCAGAATGAGGGAACACGGGCAGGCGTTGCGCTGCGAACGGTAAGAATGCTATCGGCAGCGTTCATGATAAGAAGTGCAGACATCAAAAGTACCTCCACAATAAGAA
>CAMDFE010000071.1 GCA_945897395.1 Chryseobacterium gleum
TAGTTCTTCTTCGAATCCTGCAGCATCCACGCCCACGCCTTTTTCAGAAGCAATCAACGAGGTTAAGTCGAAAGGAAATCCGAACGTATCGTACAGTTCAAAAACTGTTTTTCCATCTAACACTTCCGCACCTTTGCTGAGGTGCTCGTCTAACAATTGAATGCCTTTGTCGAGTGTGCGCAAGAAGCTCTCTTCTTCTTCGCGAATCACACGCTTCACCAAATCTTTGTTTGAAACAATTTCAGGGAAGAAACCGCCCATCTCTGCTGCAAGAACATCTACCAATTCAAAAATGAAAGGATCTTTTCTATTCAAGAAACTGTATCCGTAACGAATGGCTCGGCGCAAGATTCTTCGAATCACATAACCCGCTCCACCGCTTGCAGGAAGTTGTCCGTCTGCAATTGAGAAAGAGACAGCGCGTACGTGGTCTGCAATCACACGAATGGCAATGTCTTGTTTCCCATCGGTGCGTGTATAAGCAACACCAGATATTTTTGAAATGCGCTCAATCAATGGCGAGAACACATCGGTGTCGTAGTTCGATTGTTTGCCTTGAAGGGCAACGCACAAACGCTCGAAGCCCATTCCTGTATCGACGTGCTTGTTTGGAAGAGGTTCCAACTCTCCGCTCGATTTGCGATTGAATTGCATGAAAACGTTGTTCCAAATTTCAATCACCTGCGGATGGCTATCGTTCACCAATATTTTTCCATCGACATTCGCACGCTCTTCATCAGAGCGAATGTCAATGTGAATTTCGCTACACGGACCGCATGGACCTGTTTCGCCCATTTCCCAAAAATTGTCTTTTTTATTTCCTTTTAAAATTCTGTTTTCCGCAATGCAGCGTTTCCAAATATCAAAAGCCTCTTGATCGAATTCCAATCCTTCTTTTTCATCGCCTTCGAAAACTGTTACGTACAATCTGTCTTTTGGAAGTTTGTATACTTCAGTCAATAACTCCCAAGCCCAGGTGATGGCCTCTTCCTTGAAGTAATCTCCGAACGACCAGTTTCCCAACATTTCGAACATGGTATGGTGATAGGTATCAACGCCAACCTCTTCCAAGTCGTTGTGTTTTCCGCTCACACGAAGACACTTTTGAGAATTCGCAATTCGCTTGTGTTCTATAGTACCGTGTCCAAGAAATAAATCTTTGAATTGGTTCATTCCCGCGTTGGTGAACATAAGCGTAGGATCGCCCTTCACCACGATTGGTGAAGACGAAACAATGTGGTGACCTTTCGATTTGAAAAAGTCTAAAAAAGTTTGGCGAATCTCTTGAGCTGTCATCATGCGAGCAAATTTACATCTCACAAGGGAAGAAGCGATTAAAAAAAGTGACGTAAATTCGCAAGGCATGAAGAAATTCAAGTACAAATACATCTTCAATCCGAATACCCTCAATTACGAGGCTATAACTTACACCATTCGCGATTACGCGTGGATTGTAACACGCTATTTACTTGCAGGCGTGGTATTGGGTGGAATTGGTATTGTGCTTTACGCGTCGTTCTTCAAAGATCCCGAGACCGATCAACTGGAGAAAAAGATTAATTATCTGGAAACGCAGATTGAAACATTCAACCGTAAGATTGACACGTTGGAATTGTTTGCCACAGATCTAGAACGAAGAGATGAAAACGTGTACCGTTCTATCTTCGGGGCAGAGCCCTACGCGCGCAAGTTTTCTGGACTTTCATCGAAAACACACAATGACTTCGCGACAGACAAAGATGTTGAGGAAACGTTATTCCGTATTCGGAAACTGCAAGAGATGTTTGTGAGTCAAAGCAAATCTTACGAGGATATTTATTCGTTGGCGCGCGGACAAGATGCCATGCTTCAGAGCATTCCTGCGATTCAGCCTATTTCAAACAAAGACTTGGAGCGAATCTCTTCTGGTTTTGGATATCGTATTCATCCCATTTACAAAGTGGCTAAACTTCACACCGGATTGGATTTCACAGCCGACATTGGAACAGAAATTTATGCCACTGGAGATGGAGTTGTTGAAAAAACGGAAAGTATTTATACGGGGTATGGAAATAACGCTGTAATCCAGCACGGATATGGGTATCAGACACTTTACGCGCACATGAGCAAACTTCTAGTTCGTCAAGGCGAAAAAGTCAAAAGAGGTCAATTGATAGGGCTTGTAGGCAATACAGGGGCATCTACGGGTCCGCACTTGCATTATGAAGTTATGAGAAACGGTCAAAAAGTAGATCCGGCGTTTTACTTTTACAACGACATTACGCCAGAGCAATACGAAGAGGTATTGCAGCGTGCTGCCAATGCCAACCAAAGTTTCGACTAATTATGTCTAAGACCTTCGAAATAGAAAAAATATATTACAGCATCTCTGAAGTTGCTGAAATGTTTGATGTGAACGCATCGCTTCTACGTTTCTGGGAAAAGGAATTTCCGCAATTGCAACCGCGCAAGAATAGCAAGGGCAATCGCATGTATTCGAAGAAAGACATTGAGTTGTTCAAAAAGATTCACGAGTTGGTGCGTGTGCAAGGATTCACGCTGGAAGGCGCGAAGAACGCGCTTCGCCAGAAAGTTAACGAGACCGATGGCGCGGCTATACAAGTGCGTTTAATTCGCGTTCGTTCAGAATTAGTGAGCATTTTAAGCAGTTTGTAAAAACAAACGAAGGCATAGCTTGTTTCTAAAGCATGTTATCTGAAACAGACATTGATCGAATCATTGAAATGGCGTGGGAAGACCGCACGCCATTCGACGCTATTACCGCGCAGTTCGGCGTTAGCGAAGCAGAAGTCATAGCACTTATGCGCAAAGAAATGAAAGCCACTTCCTTCCGCATGTGGCGCGCCCGTGTGCAAGGAAGAGCCACGAAACACGCTGTGCTTCGGACAGAGTCACTGAACGACGACAGTCGCTTCAAATGCACCCGTCAGCGAAGCGTTTCCAACAATAAAATTTCCAAAAGGAAATGAAGATTGGACTTCTCTTTCCGCACCAACTGTTCGAAGAGCACGAACTCTTCCGTTCGTGCGACTGTCTTTTGCTTATTGAAGAACCCCTGTTCTTTTCCCAATACCCCTTCCACAAGAAAAAAATAATCTTGCATCGCGCAAGCATGAAAGCCTTTCTGGAAGAGCAGTCTAGAATTTCTTCCAATTGGAAATACCTTTCACACGATGAAGCCTCTTCCCCTCAAATTGAAAATAAATTGAAGTCTTTGGGGGCGACGGAATTGTTGTGGATTGACACGGTCGACTTCAACCTGGAAAAAAAAATAAACAAGTGGGCGCAACGATTAAGTCTTGCGACGAAGCGATTCGATTCGCCGAATTTTTACAATACAGAAGAAGAGTTGAAGGCGTACTTCAGCAAGAAAAAATTCTTCTTGAATGACTTCTACATTCACGAAAGAAAGAAGCGAAAAATTCTACTGGAAGCCAACGACGAACCTGTTGGCGGAAAGTGGACTTTCGATACAGAGAACAGAGCGAAAGCGCCGAAAGGAATGGAATTTCCAAAACCATTTGTTTCAACGCAGAATGATTTCGTTAAGGAAGCAACAGCCTACGTGGAAGAGCACTTTAGTAATCATGTTGGAACTGCTGAAGACTTCATGTATGCAGTCACTCGCAAAGAAGCGAAAGCGGCTTTGCACTATTTCATTCAACATAAAATAAATGAATACGGCACCTACCAAGATGCGATTGTTCCGCAAGAATCGTGGCTGTTTCACTCTGTGATTTCTCCGTATTTGAACATTGGATTGCTTACTCCGCAAGAGTGCGTTCAAGCGGCATTGGATTCAAATGCCGGGATGAATAATGTGGAAGGATTTGTTCGTCAGGTTTTGGGATGGCGCGAATTCATTCGTGCGGTGTATGTGCTGAAGGGCGTGCAAGAGCGCACTTCGAATTTCTTTCAACACGACAGAAAATTACCGAGTGGATTTTGGGATGCAAGCACCGGTATTCGTCCGATTGACGATTGTTTAGAAGGACTTCTCAAAAACGCTTATTCACATCACATTGAGCGCTTGATGATCTTAGGAAATTTCATGTTGCTGAGCGAAGTTCATCCGCATGAAGTGTACGAATGGTTTATGACTTTTTACATAGATGCCTATGACTGGGTTATGGTTCCGAATGTATATGGAATGTCGCAATTCGCAGATGGCGGACTCATGAGCACGAAGCCGTATATGAGTGGTTCAAATTATATCTATAAAATGAGCAACTACAAAAAAGGCGAGCCTTGGGAGAAGATTTGGGACGCGTTGTTTTGGAATTTCATTGAACGCAATACCCCTTTTCTCGCGCGGAATTATCGGTTGAGTATGATGGTGGCTTTGCTGAACAAAATGGACGGGCAAAAAAAACAAGGGCACTTGGCCCTTGCTCAATCTTTTTTGAATAAAGACGCTTAAGATCCGCAGTAAAGACAGCCATCGTCAGCGTCTTCCAATTGACCCGCGCCGTTTACTTGGCGCTTCACTTCGTTTTCTACATCTGCTTCAGACCAGGTAGGGTTTACCGCCTTAATGCGTGCTTTTAAAAATAGGTATTCGTTCGATTCCATAAGAGTGTTGTTTTGGTAAAAGGAAGTTACAAAGGTGAATATGAAGCCCGCGTTAAGTCGAATTGACTTACTAACACACACCGGTTCACGGACACCTATTTGCTGATTATCAGCGAAAAAACCCGTGGATAATCCTTTATGGAAATGAAATACCTGCCATTCGGCAAGTCGGAAACATCGAGGTCAGAATTGCTTCGAATCCGAGTCTTCAAAACCATCTTTCCCTCGCTGTTCCTCATTTCCAGACACAAGGACTTGTTCGGAGATTGAATGTGAACGGTGTCTTTGGCCGGATTGGGATAGACGCGAATTTCCGAAGACTCGGAATCAATGTTGTTTCCAGAAAGGTAATCTCCGAGTACCGGAGTCAAATCGAATTTGTGCAACTTCTGCTGATTGGTAATAAAGCTTTGACTGAAGTATTCGTTGGTGAGATATACGTCTATTCCATTGGTGGTTGATACTCCTTCCACCTGATGAAAATTCAGAGACGGATTTATTTTTTGTTGGAAGGAAGAGAAGAAATCAGTTCCTTGAAAATCAAATAAGAGATACATAAACGGCTGCAGCAAAGAAGAATATCCGGAAAGGATAATGAGTCTCTTGTTTGGAAGATATGTTGCTCCTGTAATGAGTCCGTTTACCGCAGAAGAATCCTTTCGCTGCGCTAAATAATTGCCTGGAATCTTAGGCACACTGTAACACACGGTTGATAGTTCATTCCAATTCTTCGTGAAGAGAAACAAGCTGTCTGTTCCCGCAATAAACGCCTCGCAATCGAAAGCTGTGCTTTGATTGGCTGGAGTGAAGTCTGTTTGATCTTCGTAAGCAAAAGCAATGGTATCTATTCCGGGCGTGCCTTCAAGAAGAGATGATTTTTCTATTCGAAGAATATGCAGGTCTGTTCTGTTCCCTGCGTTATTTCCAAAATCTCCGACATACAAATACACGCTGTCTTGGGTGATTTCTTCCCAATCGAAATTGGTAGTTCCGTTCAATGAATAAGTCTGAAGAATGGTTCCATTCAACGTGTCTATCACATAGAGCTGCTCATCTGAATTGTCGTTGTGTGTAATAAGTCCTTGCTGAAAACGAGTGATACCAGATGTTTCAAGTAGTTCGGCTGGCAACTGCAAAGAATAAACCGGCGCCAATGTTACGGTTGGAAGATTGGGTTGGGCGAAAACTCCCTCACAAATACTTTGCAATAAAAAGATGAGAAATATTCTTGCAAGAGCCTTCATGAATCAAAGTTAAGTTAAAAGCAATGATGTAACTTGGAACTTCAAAATAGACGACTATGAAACGAATTGAATCGTTTGAAGAATATAAATCGGTATATGCCGAAAGCATTTCAAACCCCAATAAATTCTGGGGTGAAATAGCTGAATCTTTTTCGTGGAAAAAGAAATGGGACACTGTTCTATCTGGAACTTTCGCCGATGCCAAAACCCGTTGGTTCGACGGAGGTGAATTAAACATTACTGAAAACTTACTCGACAGACATTTAGCTGAACGCGGCGATCAAGTGGCTCTCATTTGGGAACCGAATGAACGTTCGGTTCAGGCACGTTCATTGACGTATACTGAACTTCATAAAGAAGTATGTATTGCCGCTGAAATGCTTCGCACACTTGGTGTTCAAAAAGGAGATCGCGTATGCATATATATGAGCATGGTGCCGGAGTTGGTGTTCAGCGTGCTTGCCTGCGCGCGCATTGGCGCGGTACACTCTGTTATCTTCGGCGGCTTCAGCGCGAAGAGCATTGCAGATCGCGTAGACGATGCTGAAGCAGATTTCGTGATCACCATGGACGGTGGACTTCGAGGTAACAAGACTATTCCGTTGAAATCGGTGGTGGATGAAGCGTTGACTTCAACCAGAAAAATAAAAAATGTGTTGGTCTTCAACTACCTCAACCTCCCAATTGCAAAAAATGAAATGGATGTCGATTGGAATGAATTGAAGGAACGTGTTCTTTCCAACAATAATTACATGAAGCCCGGAGAGGCGCTTCAGTCTGAAGATCCGTTGTTCATCTTGTATACGAGCGGTTCCACAGGTAAACCGAAAGGCGTTGTGCACAGCACCGCGGGATACATGGTTTGGACAGCCTATACTTTTTTGAATGTGTTTCAGTACGAAAAAGGAGATATTCATTTTTGTACTGCCGATATTGGATGGGTTACAGGACACAGCTATTTAATTTACGGCCCACTCTTGAATGGTGCTACTTCATTGATGTTTGAAGGCATACCTACTTATCCGGATGCTGGGAGATTTTGGGACATTGTCGCCAAACACAAAGTGAATATTTTCTACACCGCGCCTACGGCCATTCGCAGTTTAATGTCGGCCGGAGATGAATTTCTTGAAGGAAAAGATTTGTCTTCGTTGCGCATACTCGGAAGCGTTGGCGAACCTATTAATGAAGAAGCTTGGAATTGGTATCACGATAAAATTGGAAAAGGAAATTGTCCGATTGTCGATACGTTCTGGCAAACAGAAACTGGGGGCGTAATGATTTCGAGCTTAGCTGGAGTAACACCATCGAAGCCTGTGTTTGCAACATTACCTATGCCGGGGGTACTTCCCGTTTTGTTAGACGATAAGGGGAATGAAATTCTTGAAAACGATTTAACCGGAAATCTTTGTTTCAAGCAGTCTTGGCCTTCTATGATTCGAACGACTTATGGCGATCACGAGCGTTGTATTT
>CAMDFE010000072.1 GCA_945897395.1 Chryseobacterium gleum
CCAGTGAAAACAGGAACTTCTCCGTAATAGGTTGAATGGTTGAGGGTAATGCTCGCGTTAGGTTTAAATTGAATCTGACTTCCAAAACTCATGCGCGATTGCTGAGGAACAAGTGTCATCGTTTGCCATCCGTTAAGCGCAAGTAATGATCCGAAGAACTTGTTGTTTTTCGAGGTGTATTGAAGGGCTATCCCGCTTTCGTAATACGGAGAGTTCTCTGCTGCTAAACTTCTACTTAGCGATAAATTGGAGAATCCAATCGCAGACTCTAGCCCAATGTGCGAAGGAATTACTCCTGCTTGTAACCAAAGGTTTTCCTTGCTACTTAATTTACACGAAATATTTCCAACGTAAAGCGCACCAAACCCAATGGGCTCAGAGGAAGTGACCTTGTTCGCATAGGTCCCTTCAACAAGCGAGAGCTGTGTTTTTAGGCGTTCAGAGCTATACTTAAAGTCGAGCACTGCCGTATTCAGCGCCACGTGATTCGTTGAAGTGTGACTGTATAAAAAATCAGGACGCTGATGGTCGTTCCAATTGTGTTGATCTTGGGCGAAATAGATTTCAGTGTAACCTGAAAAATGAATACTGTCTTTTTTTATTTGGGAAAAAACGATTTGTGGAATGAGTAGGGCAAGAAGAAATAGCAGTCGCATACAATGGTTTTTACAAAGATGCGAAAGTTATTTATTTATTTTCCCTGTCTTTTTATCGAATCCGTATGGACAATGCTTACAACCGCTTAGACAACAATGGCCTCTTTTAAGGTGATATTCTTCTGTGAATATAAAAAAACCTTCTTCGCTTAAATAGTAGTCTTCTCCCTGTACTTTTGATTCGTTATTATCACTCATACCGCAAAAATGCAAAATTTAAAATTGAACTCTGAAATAAATTTTAAACAACCTTTCTATCAGCCTTTGGCAAAAGACTTACATGAAATTGTTATGGTTAAGCGCTTCGATGAGATGCATTCAACCGTGAATGGAAACAAATGGTTTAAGTTAATGTTCAATTTAGATGAAATGAAAAGGCGAGGCGCCAAACAACTCGTCACTTTTGGAGGAGCATACAGCAATCACATTTACGCTACCGCCGCCACCGCCAAAGGTTTTGGCGTAAAATCCGTGGGAATTATTCGCGGGGAAGAACCAAAGGAATTCAGTCCAACTCTCCTCTTTGCAAAGGAATGTGGAATGGAGTTGTGCTTTATTTCCAGATCCGATTACGAAGAACGGAATAGCGAAGAAATGAAGGCGTGGGTGCATGAAAAATGGGAATCAGCTTTTTTAGTGCCTGAAGGTGGGGCAAATTATTTAGGAATGAACGGCGCAATGCAAATGGTGAGTGAAGAAGATTTTGAATTTGATCATTGGCTTGTGGCAGCAGGAACGGGCACAACCGCTGCTGGACTTTTGGTGCAATCGAAACCTCATCAGAAAGTTTGGATATACAGTGCATTGAAAGGTGAGCACTACATGCGAAATGAAATTCGAAACAAACTGATTTACTTCTTTCACGATGAAGTTGCTGCCGATGAAGTGTTAGAACGGGCAGTTGTTTTTAGCGAAGATGAGTTCGGAGGATATGGAAAATTCAATGATCGATTAATAGAGTTCGTTCAAGAAATGAATCGACTGCATCAACTGCCGCTCGATGTCGTTTATACAGGGAAATTGATGCATTCGTTCTTTGTACAAAACAAAAAACCGAACGACGGTTCGGTATTAATGTTTCATACAGGCGGATTGCAGGGCAATCCGAAAACTATATTCGGCTAATCTTTAACATGTTTGTCGTTCCTTGCTCTGCAATAGGCATAGAGGCTACGTTCACTAAGAAATCTCCTTCTTGAACATATCCGTTTTTCTTCAAGATGTAGCGAATATCTGCAATGGTTTGGTCGGTGCTTACCATCTTGTCGTAGTAGAATGCCTTTACTCCCCAAACCAAATTCAACTGTGTTAGAATACGCTTATTTCCTGTGAATACGAATACATGCGCATTCGGTCTCCAACTTGAAATTTTATATCCTGTGTATCCTGAAAACGACATGGTTGCAATGCTGGTTGCTCCTATGCGCTTTGCAACGCGACAAGCACTGAAGCAAATGCTATCTGTGATGAATCGCGTTTCATCCATTTCATAAGGAGCCTCTTCGAGGTAATACAATCCCGGGAATTTTTCAGCTTCGTTAATGATGTTGTGCATCATTGTTATAGCTGCAATCGGATAGGCACCAACGCTGGTTTCTCCGCTTAGCATAACTGCATCTGCGCCGTCTAACACTGCATTGGCAACGTCTGTTACTTCAGCGCGTGTTGGAGTCATGCTTGTAATCATGCTTTCCATCATTTGCGTAGCAACAATTACGGGCTTGGCAGCTTCAACGCATTTCTTTACGATCATTTTCTGAGCGAGTGGAACTTGTTCAATTGGAATTTCAACTCCTAGGTCACCACGAGCCACCATTACCGCATCGGTTTCGCGAATAATGTCGTCGATCACTTCAAGGGCTTCAGGTTTTTCAATTTTCGCCACCACTTTCGCGTGCTTGCCGTTTTCAGCAATGATGCCTTTAAGCACGCGAACATCGTCTGCTGTACGGACGAACGAAAGTCCGATCCAGTCAATGTTCATCGAAAGCGCAAATTCCAAATCGTTCAAATCTTTTTTCGATAATGAAGGAAGCGAAACCTTCGTTTCAGGAAGGTTCAATCCTTTTTTCGATGAAAGAATTCCACCTTGTACAACTTCACACAACACTTCTTTTTTACCGTCGGTGGAAAGAATACGTATCGCAATTTTTCCGTCGTCTAATAAAACGCGCTCGCCGGGCTTTACGTCCGAAGCGAATTCTTTATAGTTGGTGTAGATGTGAGTGGCTGTGCCGATTTGCTCTTCGGTAGTAATAATGATTTGCTTTCCAGCTTCCAACATGACACCGTTGTCTTGCATAACACCCACACGTAATTTAGGACCTTGTAAATCGGCCAATAGAGCGGTGTTCGTACCTAGTTCTTTGTCAATTTCACGAACGAAATTGACTACGCTCGAATGATCATCGTGTGTGCCATGAGAAAAGTTCAAACGCACAACATTTAAGCCGGCTTCAATCATTCCTTTCAGGACTTCTTTGTTTGCAGATACTGGACCTATGGTCGCAACTATTTTCGTTTTTTTCATAATCAATCGAAGAACAAATGACTCACATGCTTTAAGCTTTCTTGAGAAAGGTGGAACGCCGCGAGCACGTTGTTTATTTTTCTTATTTGTTTAACCAATTCTTCTATGTCTTCTCTGCCTTCCACTTTCAGCAGATATTCTATTTGTGCATATTCAGGAATAAGCGCACCTTGGAGCGAACGATTCGAGATGAGGTGAATGGTAAAGTGATTTTCCTCGGAAACAAATTTGAACAACTCGTGCTCAGAGTTCTGTTCTTTTGTCTCGAGCATGTAGGGCTTCATGCGCTCCAAACCCCAATGCATTTCCTTGTTTAAAAACCACGCCAATCGAAAATCCTTCTCTCTCGAGTTAATTCCGATTAATTCGAAATTCAAGTAATCTTCGTTTGAAAACGTAATGCTTTTAGCGCCCATCTTAGTTAGTGTATTTTTTACACGAACTACGCAAAGGTAGTTATTTCCATGTCAGTTGTGCTGAATTTTCATTCACAATTAATTCGGCATTTCGACCCATGTAAAATGCCCTATTGTCATTCAAATGTCCTGCGGGAAAGCCCGCCGCAATGGGAATACTGCCATTCAATCCAATTTCCTGAATCATTTCAAGAAGAGATTTACCCCAAGGGTTATTACTTGAAAATCCGAATTCTTCAGTATTGTCACGCATTTGAGTGAATCCGCCTAAAATCAACCCTGTTATATTCTTGAACATGCCCGCACGTTTCAAGGCAATTAGCATGCGATCTAAATGGTACAGCATCTCATCTACATCTTCCAAAAAAAGAATTTTTCCTTCCGTATTTAATTGGGTGGCTGATCCAAGTTGGCTGTATATCACCGATAAATTTCCACCTACAATTTTCCCTTCGGAACTTCCTTTTTGAATTTGTTTTTCATTCCATTCGAATGAAAAAGTTTCTCCGAACAGCGCAAATCTTAAATTCTCTAGCGCCTCTGGCGTAGCGTGTTCGAAGGAAACCGGCATGGTGGAATGAATGCAGGCAATGTCTTTGTTTGTGCAGGCATTCAGTAAAACGGTCACATCGGAATAGCCACAAATCCATTTTGAATCGTTCAAAAAAGGAAGAATTTCGTCGATGGTGTGAATGGTGCCATATCCCCCTCGAGCCACCAGCAAGGCTTTTACCTCGTTGTCGTTCCAAAGTGAAAGGAAAGAATGAGTGCGTTCTTCAACATTTCCAGCCAACTGAAAACTTGGCTGGAAAACGTTTTCCGCCAATTTAATTTTCAGTCCCCACGATTCAATAACGCCTTTGGCATATTGCCATTGCTCGCTTGTAATGAATCTTGCCGTGGCAATAATGCCAATCGTGTCGCCTTGTTGTAAAAAAGCTGGTTGCATCGCTTTATCTTTGGTTCGCTAAATTCGCAGTTTTCTGCGCAAAACACCACAAAAAAGATGAAGTCACCGAAAAGACACCTTGTAACCTCAGCTCTTCCATACGCGAATGGTCCTATACACATTGGACACATAGCAGGTGCATATTTGCCTGCCGATATTTACGTTCGCTATTTAAGAGGGAAGGAAAAGGACGTGGCTTTTATCTGTGGATCCGACGAACATGGCGCTGCCATTACGCTACGCGCAAAGAAGGAAGGAAAGACTCCTCGCGAAATAGTAGATTTTTATCACAAGCTCATGGGCGATGCATTTCGCGATTTCGGAATTTCCTTCGATGAATATTACAGAACATCGTCTCCGGAACACATTGAAATGAGTCAGGAAATTTTTCTTGAGTTGAAAGAAAAAGGTATTCTCGAAACACAGCGATCTGAGCAGTATTTCGATGCAGAAGCACAACAGTTTTTAGCGGACAGATATATCACAGGAACTTGTCCGAAGTGCTCGAGTGAAAAGGCTTACGGAGACCAATGTGAGAAATGTGGTTCAACATTAAGTCCAACAGAATTAATCAATCCCGTTTCTACATTAAGTGGAAGCACGCCTATTCTAAAAGAAACTACGCACTGGTATTTGCCTATGCAACACCACAGCGAGTGGGTGCGCGATTTTATTGAAAATGGAAAGCTAAACGGAGAACAACATCACGATCCTTCGAAGTGGAAGTCGCATGTGGTTGGACAGTGTTTAAGTTGGATCGACGGAGGTCTTCAAGCCCGCGCTATGACGCGCGATTTGGACTGGGGAGTTCCAGTTCCGGGTGAAGAAGGAAAGGTTTTGTACGTGTGGCTCGATGCGCCTATTGGCTACATCACCAACACGAAAGTGTGGGCTGAAAAGAACGGAAAGAATTGGGAAGACTATTGGAAGAACGATGAAACTGAAATGGTTCATTTCATCGGGAAAGACAACATTGTTTTCCATTGCATTATATTTCCAATTATATTGAAATCACACGGTGGGTTCAATCTGCCAGTGAATGTTCCAGCCAATGAGTTCATGAATTTGGAAGGAGATAAAATTTCAACGTCACGAAATTGGGCCGTTTGGCTGCACGAGTATTTGGAAGATTTTCCGAATCGTCAAGATGAAATGCGTTATGTTTTGGCTTCTATTATGCCGGAACAAAAAGACAGCGAGTTCACTTGGAACGACTTCAAAGACCGCGTGAACAATGAGCTTGCGGATATTGTTGGAAATTTTGTAAACCGTGTTTTCGTTCTAACACACAAATATTACGAAGGAAAAGTTTCTAATCCAACGTTCGATTCTTCTTCTCAGTTTGAAGAAGCTCAAGCTGCCTTCAATACCATTGGTGAAAAGATTGAAGGATATCGTTTCCGTGAAGCACAGGCCTTGGCTATTCAATTGGCGCGTATTGGAAACAAGTTGCTCACCGAGACTGAACCTTGGAAACTTCAAAAGACCGAACCGGAAAAAACCGAAGGTATTTTGAATACGTGTATTCAGCTGGTTGCCGCTCTGTCTGTGGCTTTAGAACCTTTCCTTCCATATACAGCAAAGAAATTGAAAACAGGGTTGCAGTGGGAAGGAGTGAAGTGGGATGATGTGAATGTTTCACAATTAATTCCAGCAGGACATACCATTGGTGAGCTGCCGATTCTCTTTCAAAAAATAACGGACGAGGAAGTTGCCATTCAAGTGGCGAAATTGGAAGCGTCCAAAGTTCACCCCGAGGTTGAGGTGGAAGCGATAAAACCGAATGTTTCGTTTGAAGATTTTCAGAATATGGATTTGCGCATTGCTGAAGTAATAGAAGCGCAGCGTGTTCCGAAGACTAAGAAATTGTTGCAATTGAAATTGCGTATCGGAACCGAAGAGCGCACCGTTATTTCGGGTATTGCTGAATCATACGAGCCCGAGCAAGTCGTGGGTAAGCAAGTATTATACTTAGCGAATTTAGCCCCAAGAGAGATCAAAGGTGTAGAGTCTTCAGGTATGATCTTAATGGCTGAAAACAACAAGGGAGAGCTTTCGTTGCTCTCCCCTGAACGTCCCGTTGAATCGGGAAATAGTGTACGCTAAGATCAGTCTACATTATCGTGTAAGAATGGATTGTTCGTGCGCAATTCAATTCGTGTATTTCCATTCTCATCTGTTACTTCTCTTGAGATTGTGCGAGAAACTGTGTTTTCACTTGAGTGATTTCCTTCGTCAAGCGTAACTTTTCTTCTCATGAATGCAGGCTCGCTTTCCAATTCATTCAATCCGTTTGGAGACTTCATGCGCATAGTGTATTCACGAATACGTGCTTCACGCTCTTTGTTGCGGGCTTGTAGTTCTGTGCGAGGTGGACGATTTTCAGTAGCAACTTCTTGTTTGAAAGTCATTTGTACCTCAGGAACCTCGCGGTCAGAAGTAGGACGAATGCTTTCGAACGCAGGAACGAATGGTGTCTCAGTTTCAGTGTTTTCTTGAATTTTAAATGTGCTCAACTCTGGAATTTCAGGTTCCTCTAATTCCATTTTCACGGTTTCTTCGTTGGCCAACTCAGCTTTTTCGAATTCAGCGAATGAAAATAAAGCCACTTGCTTAACAGGTTCTTCAACGGTTGGATTCGATTCAAATGAGTT
>CAMDFE010000073.1 GCA_945897395.1 Chryseobacterium gleum
AACTTCCACCGCCATTTCTTTAGCTACTTTCGGATTCTCATGAATGAGCGGCATTAAGCTATTCGCGAACACCCAAAGATTCCATTGTGCAATGCCAGGCTGACTAGCGAAGGCATATCTCTTCTGGGTATCTATAGAACTAAAACATGTCTTTGGATCATACACATTCATAAATGCACAAGGACCGTAATCAATCGTCTCCCCAGAAATGCTCATATTATCGGTATTCATAACGCCATGAATAAACCCTACGCGCATCCAATTGACGATTAAATCTATCTGCACACGAACAACCTCCTTCAACAAGGATAAATACGGATTTTCTAAACTCGTGCATTGCGGATAATGTCGCGCAATGGTATAATCTGCAAGTGCTTTCAAAACATCCTCGCTCTCATGCATGCTCACATACTCAAACGTACCGACACGCAGATGACTAGCAGCCACACGAGCTAAAAGTCCGCCCTTCTCCATTCCATTTCGATGAATCTGATCTCCTGTATTTAAAACAGCAAGCGTTCGTGTTGTTGGAATTTGAAGAGCATGAATCGCTTCGCTCATGATGGCTTCGCGCAACATCGCTTTCAACGTTGCACGTCCGTCGCCTCTTCGTGAATATGGTGTGACTCCACTACCCTTCAAATGAACATCATGAAGCAATCCTTCCGAAGATTTCCATTCATCAACCAACACCGCTCTTCCGTCGCCAAGTATATTGAAGTGCCCAAACTGATGTCCCGCGTAGGCCATTGCCAACGGCTGTTTCGACCACTGATCGCTTCCATTGACCAATCGTTCAAATTCCTCTGCAATGCATGCGTCTGGAAAAGTGTTTGTCAATTTTTCATTCCAAAAAACAACATATGACTTTTCAAAAATATCAGGAAAAGCATTCGTATAAAGTTCTTCCGGTAATTGTGCGTAGTTCAGTTTCATGCGACAGAAGGTTTCACCCAGTTCTTATGCTTTTATGCAGATACAATGTATTTTAACTGCTAGAAGTTCATTGGTAAAATCTATACCTACAAAGCTACAATCGTTTTTAGTAATAAGGAATGCAGATCTTTTTCAAGTTTCCGGGTTTCGGTTTTGGAGGAACAATGTAGACGATGGAAAATTCCAAACCTCCTCTTCCCGCACTCGCTGGACGAAGCGTTGATGTGTTCAAATCATACGACATTCCAACGCGCCATTCATTGTACTCTGCACCTAATTCAATCCAAGCAGCGTCACGAAATCTTCCGTGAACACCTGCAAACACGCGCTGATTCTCCCACTTTTCAGATGGAAGTTTATAGTACGCTCTAGAACCAAAAACCAATTCCTTCATTTTTCCTTGAAGTTGAAACAACGAAAGCGCTTCAACCTCATATTGTGAATTCAACGGAATCCTTGCACTGGCTTGAATGGCATGACGTATGTCAAGCACAACGGCATTGTTGTCTTTGAAACTCTGCTTCGGTCGTGTAATGTTGCTCAACGAATAACCCGCATTCCATCGGAATTTATTTTGTTGTTTCTGAATGAAAACGGACAAACCTATTGAAGGATAAACACGCGCTGTAGTTGCATAAATCTCGTTTGTTGAAAGCGTTGGATCGAAACTCATTCCGTTCCATTGGGAATCGTAAATCAATGCACTTGGGTCGAATCCGCGCGAAGTAATTCCGAATGAACCTCCTCCCCTCACCTCTAAACTATCGTTAGGTTTATGAATGGTATGCGCAGCATGAAGTTGAACTTGAGATGTTCTGAATCGCGAATCCCCGGCGACATCACTTCCTGCATTCAATCCGAAAGACCATTGCTTCGCATTAAACTCTTTCGCTTCTGCGGAAAAACCGAATGTCTGATAAGGTGTCGTAACACTTCGCCATTGATTTCGCTGATTGGCTGTAAAACGAAACTGCCCATTAAATGAGCCAACCTGAGCGCTGTTTTGCCAAAGCATAGCCTGATCGAACTGACTGAAGTGAATATCCTGAGCGAAAGAACAATACGTGAATGCAAAAAAGAATGCAAGCATTCCCATTCTCATTCTCATTCTGTTTCTCATTCTAATCTTATTCAAGAACAGTTATGTTTCCTTCTTCGAAATAAATTTCACCACCTTCACAGACCACTCGCATGTAGTAAACAAAAACAGCGGGATCTACTTTCTTACCTTTGAAATAGCCATTCCAACCAATGCTCTGGTCTTGTGTTTCGAAGACCAACTCACCCCAACGGTCGAACAACTTAAAATCCAATTCCGTAATGAAATTTCCTCTTACATAAAGCCATTCGTTCGCTTGATCGAGATTCGGGGTGAATGCGTTTGGAACGTACACGGTTGGTCTTCCACATATAAAATCAACTACACGCACAGTGACACTGTCTTGTTGGACGCAATCACCATCTGCAACCGTTACGATGAATGTTGAAGTCATTTCGACGAAAGCTATTGGATTATAAATGTTCGAATTATTCAATCCAAGTGATGGCGTCCACTGATAAGAATAGGAGTTATTTAGAGGACTGGCAGTAAGCTGGACGTTGGTTCCAGCAATGACAACCGCTGGGTTTACACTAGCGTTAATAATCAAAGCATTCAAGGCACTCACTGCCACCTGAACAGTATCTTGCGCAAAACATCCGCTTGGTGTTGCGGCAGATACAGAAACCTCCGTGCCTGCAGTAATTATAAACTCTACCGAAGAAGTTCCTTGTCCGCTTAACAGCTGCGCATTCGATTGCCACTGGTAATTAAATGTTGGATTCGGATTCAACACCGACAACGAAACCGTATCGCCATAGCACGCTGTGAAATCACCTTGAATAGTAGCTTGGTCGCCAACCATGAAAACAGAAACACTGTCTTCAACGGTGCAACCCTGACTAGACAATTGCGCGAAATAGGTTTGCATTCCGTTTACAAAAACATTTATCGAAAGGTCTTGCATGTTGCTGTTTAACGGATTCGAAAAATCAGGAGAAGCGCTCCAAATCAAGCTTCCCGTTGAAGGATTAATTAGAGCGTCGAGGTCTACATTCGCTGTAACACAAAGCGAAGTATCGTTAGGAAGTGTTAAACTTAATTGAGGAACCAAAACGTTTTGCGTAAGCGTATCCGTGCAGACGTCGTGTTGAATCAACAATTGATAAGAAGCACTTGAACTTCCTGTAAATATTGGAAGTGGCCCATTTACATCGCTCAAATTTCCGTCGTTCGGAGTCCAAGTATAAACCGCATTCGGATCGGCACTCACCTGTCCCAACTGAACAGGCACTCCATTGCAAACAGTCACATCACCAAGCGTTTCAACAATTGGCGCAACAACTGTAACCGTTCTTGAAATAGTATCTACGGCATTGCACGTCACTGGATTCAACGCCGTCAATGTAATGGTGTATGTACCCGGAGCGTTGAAGGTGTGAACTACGCTGTTTCCGAATACAGTAGAATTATCGTCACTGAAATTCCATTGTACCGAAGCCGCCAGATACGAGGTACTCACTAATTGAATGGTAGACCCCTCGCAGAGAAGCGGAGGAACGTTGAAATTTGCAACGGTTAAAGGCAACTGGAAATCGTATTTGAATACGCCGTTGTTGCAACTGTTGTTGTTGATTGCTGAAACGGCATTCGCTGGGTATATCGGAAAGTCACTATTTCCGCCACAACCGGCGCATACACTTTGATAGATAATTCCTTTTCGATCGAAGCGACTGGTTCCTCCGTCTACGTGTTCGGCACTGATGTTTCCACCAAAAAATGAAGCGTAAGTGACTGCGCTTGCATCGGCTTCTAAAACGAGCAAATAGAAATCGCTTCCGTCTGTTGTAGGCTGAAATGCATCGGGCGAGGTGAGCAATCCATTGGTATATCCCGCCTCTGTGGTTGAGTACTGATTCACAGCTCCACCCCATCCGCTGAGATAAATTTTTCCACATACATCTACCAAAAATGCTGTGGGTGAAAGACTAGGTTTTCCGTCTCCGGTTCCGAACACAGTGCTCCACACAATAGACGATAAATCATTGGGGAATTTCGTTACCAACATTCCACTGTTCGGCTGACTGAATGAGGCATTTACAACGAACGTTGAATTCGCAGCGCGTGTTTGTCCGTATACAAACACTTCATCAGCGTTGTCTGTTTCAATAAAATAAAGTTGATCATATACGTTGCTTCCGAAATAAGTTGAAGACAACAAACTCGTACCTGTTGGATTGAACTTCGCTATCCAGCCGTCGCTATTTCCTCCATTAAAAACTTGTCCGTATCCGTTGCCTGCAATTGGAAAATTCACCGACTGCGTTCCTCCGCACACGAATATATTTCCTGCGTTATCCTCCGCCAAACTGAATCCGCTATCGTCATCGCTTCCGCCGAGGTAGGTGCTCCAAATCATTTGTGACAGATCACTCGACAATTGAAACAAGCAAGCATCTTGCAGTCCGCCAATACTCGATTGAAATGCATTGACTGTTGGGAAGTTCGTTGAGTATGTTGAACTCACCACGTAGACATTATCGTTCGCGTCTAAATCCACTTCTCCACGAAATTCATCGGCATAATTGAACTTCAGTCCGGCTGCGGTGTTCACACCATCATTGCCTGTTCCTCCAACGAAGGTTGAAGCCAAGAGTGTGTTTCCATTTACATTCAACTTCGCGACAACTATATCGCTTCCGTTTACATATTGAACGCCGACACCAAACGGGGCGAAGTTCGCACCGCCATTGAATGAATTATCGAAGGCACCGGACGTAGCTGGGAAATTTCCGCTTGAAGTAGTCCCCAATACAATCAACTCATCGTTGCTGTTGCAGATTAAACTGTGCGGAAGATCGTCATTCGCCCCACCCAAGAAAGTACTCCATTGCAAGAAGGTTCCAGACACATCGTATTTCGAAATGGCCATGTCCGTTCCTGCCAAAGTTCCTTGTCCATCTCCTCCACCCCAAGTGGTTTGGTATGCGCCTATGGTGGTCGGATACCCTTGTCCGAAAGCACTACTTCCAGAAATCAAATTTCCTTGACTGTCATAGGTGGCGGTGTATCCAAAGTTATCGTCGAAGCTTCCGCTGTAGGAAGAGAAGATGAGTTCGGGGTCAATGACTAGCGGATGCCTTGTATCATATTTTCCCAATCGGAATGAAATTACATCACCATTTTTTACGAAGGAACAATCGACGCGCATTTTCATCGGCGGATTGTTTCTCGCAGCTTCGCCCTCCATGGGAATCAATTGATATGCGATGGGGATTTGCTCAACGATTTCTCCCAAGGCCGTTCGCACGATCAGCCTTCCCTCTTCAATACGCACATCGTCTGTGCCTTCATACGACCATTGAATTTGTGAAGGAGAAGCGCCTCGTTGAACTTCCCAGTCGTATTTCATGAAAAATTCATTCTGATAAACGTGCAGATGAATTCCTGAATAAAAGTTCTGATAACGGAATCCTTTCGCCTCGCGACAATCTCTTCCCCACTTCAACGGATCGTTTCCCAAAAAATAGTTGTAACGTGTTTGTTGAAAAGCATCGGCAACGAGCTTTTCCGGATGCGCGTTGCGAAACACTTGACGAAAGACATGTCCGCGCATGATAGGCTCGAACTCTTTTCCAGCATGTGCTTTCGCTATTTCAGATAAATCGAAGAAGTGATGCGTGAAGGCGTTGTTCTCGAAAAAGGTTCTGCCGTTTTCTGTTGCAGCGCTGAACTTCACTTGCGATGGCCATTGACCTTTGTTCTCAATGAAATGAACTACCTGCGCAAGTCCAAATTGAACAAGCAGACCAAAACATCCAATGAGTAGCAGTTTGCGCATTGAACGAATTTACAAAATTCGAGGAGAACTCTAAGACTTTAATTTCGCCTGAAGCGCCAGCATCTCAACCAAGGCTTGAGCGCAGTCGACTCCTTTGTTACCAAGCACTCCTCCGCTTCTTGCCCGGCTTTGCTCAATGTGATCATCGGTAAGAACACCGAATACTACTGGCTTTCCTGAATGCAATCCAATGTCTTGAATGCCCTGAGCTGTTGCCATAGACACATACTCAAAGTGTGGTGTTTCACCACGAACAATGCATCCCAATGCAATAACGCCTGTTACTCCCGGTTTCTCGGTTGCCCATTTCGCTCCAAGCGGTAATTCGAAACTACCCGGCACATATTCTTTTTCAATCTGAGACGATTGAAAACCAAGACGGAGCAATGTTTCCATTGCTCCGTTGTATAAATTCTCTGTTACTTCTTCATTCCAACGAGAAACCAAAATAACCACACGGTGATTTTCAATTTCAGGAAGAAGAATTGCTCTTTCTTCAGAAAGATTGACTGTAGCCATTATCCTTGCGCCTTCAAGAAGTTCAACATTTTATCTGCTTCTACATAAGTAGCAGAACGATTGTCGATTCCTTCCATCGCTTTCTCTAGCGTTTCTTTTGCTTTGTCTTTGTTACCTTGCTCAATGTATACACGAGCTGCCTTCAACAAATAATCTCCAGCTAGTGCGTCGCGAGTGCCATTTGATTTCGATTGAGCCGCAGCCTTCTCGAAGTATTTCACAGCCTCGTCTAATTGACCCAATTCAACATTCATATCGCCTATGTTTCCGAGAACATAAACTGAAACCGCCTGGTCTTCTGCATTTACTTCTTTGAAATGAGCCAACGCATTTCCGAAATCTCCTTTAGAGCGGAAGCAAATAGCAGCGCCGTAATGCGCTAATTCAGCTGCATCCGTGCCTTCGTAGTTATCAATAACACTTTGGAATCCAGCTGCATCTTCGTGACCGTTCAACGCCCAGTCGATGCTATCGATTGACAAATAATACTGCGCTTTCCATAAAGCATTTGCCGCTTCTTGCTCGCGCGGTTGAGCAACTGCTGCATCGTAAGCGAAGTATCCGCCTACACCTACAACCAATGCAATTCCTAGCGCCATAAGTGGCTTTCTATAATTTTCGAAAAAATTTGAAGTAGTGTTTGAAGTATTAACTTCTTTGTAGCTCACTTCTTGGTCTGAGATATTTCTTTTTGACATGTGCGTAAATTGAGGTGCGAATATACTAAATTCCGAATAATTTTGACACTTCTAATTCCATGTCAAGAATAACACTCCATAAACTTCAGTTGTTCCAATTCAAGAACTACGACGCCTACGAGGCCCATTTCGGG
>CAMDFE010000074.1 GCA_945897395.1 Chryseobacterium gleum
AGTGGAAACTTTGGAATTCATACTTTCGATCGCGATAGCAACGATTTGAATTGGTGGGGAAAAGCGGGTTATCGCTTGGCTGCAGACGCATTTAATTCCAACGAGCATTTTGTAGATGTTAGCGGTGGAGCTAGCAAGCTTGTTAAGACCGAAGTGTTTAGTGGTGAATTTGGAATCACCTATAACAAGTTCAATTCAAACGGTCTTGATTGGTCAGCGGACAACCCAAATATTTGGGGCGAAGATGATTCATTAAGAACCATCCGGTCTGTTGATAACGCCATTGTGCGCTTCATTCCGACTGCCTACACAGTTTACAAAGATCTTCGCGTGAAGATTGGAATGGCATTTTACATGCAGTCGCGTGGAGAGCAACGCGGGCATTTCTATCCGCAAGCGGAAGTGAGTTACAGTATCCTTGATGGAATGTTTGTCCCTTATGCAGGAATTAAAGGTTCATTGGCGCCGACAACGTATTACGGTTTATACAATCAGAATCCGTTTGTAGTTGTTCAACCGCAATTGCTGAATCAGAATAACAAGATGCAATTGTTTGGTGGTGTAAGTGGTTCAATTTCGCGACGTGTGAATTACACCGTTGGCGCTGAGCTGAACACGATTGAGAATTTTGCATTTTTCGTGAACGACAGTTTGTTCTCTAGAGGAAATATGCAAGGTGTTTTGTACGACAATTTGAGAGTGGTGAAAGCGAAGGGTGAAATTGAAGTTTTAGGTGGAAAGAAATGGAATGCAAAAATCGGAGGTTCTTATTCTTATTTCGAAACCGATCAACAATATGCGTGGCAATTGCCGAATCTTCAGTTCTCGGCAGAGGCATCTTATAATTTGAACTCGAAGTTCAAATTCAATTTCCAGGGAATGTATTACGGCGAGCGTTGGGCGAAGTCAGTGTTGCCTGTTACAGGCAGAGACGCTTTATTGCAATTAGACGGGTCTTATGTGTATAAAATGAAAGGATTCGTAGACGTGAATTTGCGCACTACGTATACCTATAACGAGCGCCTTTCTGCTTATTTGCAGTTCAATAATATCTTGGCTCAGAAATACGCTATTTACAGCGGAATTCCAACGCAGCGCTTCTTTGCTGCCTTGGGAGCTTCTTATTCGTTTTAAAGTAGCAATTTGTTAACGAAATGTTCATAAAACCACGGGGGCTTCGGCCCCCGTTTTTTGCTACAGCAATGGGCCTTTCGTAACTTTGGTCACCTTGAAAAAATGGGCTTGTCCCAATCTTCAATTTGAAATAAAAAAGTTAGATAATTAATAGTCCTACGAGAGAATGAGTGAAGAAATAGAAAATACCCTTACCCCCGGTTATACCGCTGACAATATTCAGTCGTTAGAAGGAATGGAGCACGTGCGCATGCGTCCCGCTATGTACATCGGAGATATTGGTACTCGAGGCCTTCACCACTTGGTGTATGAGGTTGTCGATAACAGTATCGATGAAGCGTTAGCTGGTCATTGTGATACCATCAATGTATTCATTAATCCAGACAACAGCGTTACGGTTAAAGATAACGGACGTGGTATTCCTGTTGACATGCATAAGAAGGAAGGCGTAAGCGCCCTTCAAGTTGTAATGACCAAGATTGGTGCGGGTGGAAAGTTCGATAAAGGATCTTACAAAGTATCGGGTGGTCTTCACGGTGTTGGTGTGAGTTGCGTGAACGCACTTTCTATCGCATTGAAGGCAGAGGTTTTTCGTGAAGGTAAAATGTATGTGCAAGAATATAGTTGCGGAAAGGCGTTGTATCCGGTGAAAGAAATCGGAACCACAGAACTTCGTGGAACTACTGTGACCTTCCTTCCTGACAATACTATTTTCGATACAGCGGAATACAATTTCGACACGTTAGCAAATCGCTTACGTGAACTTTCGTTCTTGAACAAAGGCATTCGTCTTCACTTAACAGATGAGCGTGAAGTAAACGAAGACGGTTCATTTAAAACCGAAGATTTTTACAGCGAAGCTGGATTAATTGAAATGGTGCAGTATTTAGATTTGAGTCGTCCAACCATCATTGGAACCATCATTCACATGGAGCGCACAGACGGTGCTATTCCGGTGGAAGTGGCAATGACTTACAACGATTCATACAACGAAAATGTTTTCTCTTATGTAAACAACATCAATACCCACGAAGGTGGAACACACTTGCAAGGATTCAAGCGCGGATTAACCTCTACGCTGAAAGACTATGCAGACAAGAGTGGCTTGTTGGAAAAGGCGAAAGTTGAAATTGTTGGAGATGACTTCCGTGAGGGATTGACAGCAGTTGTTTCTGTAAAAGTTCAAGAGCCGCAGTTCGAAGGTCAGACCAAAACCAAATTGGGAAATAAGGAAGCTGTTGCTCCGGTGTCTCAAGTGGTAAGTGAAATGCTTCAGTCTTATTTGGAGGAGCATCCAGCGGAAGCAAAACAAATTGTTCAGAAAGTAATTCTTGCTGCTCAGGCGCGTATTGCTGCGAAAAAAGCACGTGAGACTATCCAAAGAAAAGGAGTAGGATTTGGCGGTGGATTGCCGGGTAAGCTTTCTGACTGTTCAGAGAAAGATCCAAAGAAATCGGAATTGTTCTTAGTCGAGGGAGATTCGGCGGGTGGAACCGCTAAGCAAGGACGCGACCGTGTTTTCCAAGCTATCTTACCACTTCGTGGAAAAATCTTGAACGTTGAGAAAGCTATGCAACACCGCATACTTGAGAACGAAGAGATCAAAAACATGTACACCGCTTTAGGCGTATACATAGGGACCGAAGACGATAGCAAAGCATTGAATATTACGAAGCTTCGTTACCATAAGATTGTGATTATGTGCGACGCGGACGTAGATGGATCTCACATTGAGACGCTTATTTTAACGTTCTTCTTCCGTCACATGAAAGAGTTGATAGACCATGGAATGATCTACATCGCAACTCCTCCGTTGTACCAGGTGAAGAAAGGAAACAAAGGCGAATACGCTTGGACCGAAGAGCAGCGCGATGCGTTGGTTAAGGAAATGCGTGGAGCTGGTTCTGAAACAAGTGTGAACGTTCAACGATACAAGGGTCTTGGAGAGATGAATGCGGAGCAGTTGTGGACGACTACTATGGATCCAACGACAAGAACATTGCGTCAAGTTACCATTGACAACGCTGCGGCGTGTGACCAGATATTTTCTATGCTTATGGGCGATGAGGTTCCACCTCGCAGAGCCTTTATTGAAGCGAATGCGAAATACGCGAAGATCGACGCGTAACCACACTCTTCTCGCTTTCGAGCGGGCAGGGTAACCTGCAAGAATAAGGGCCTCCGAAGGAGGCCCTTATTTATTTCAACGAAGTTGAAACTACTTCAATTTCTCATTGTTCAAATGTCGCGTGGCATCGCGCTCAGTTTTCTTCTGCATGTTTTTTTCGAAGGCTTCTTGCAAATTGATTCCTGTCTGATTTGCGAGGCAAATCAGAACGAAAAGAACGTCGGCCATTTCATCGCCGAGGTCTTTGGCTTTGTCACTTTCTTTTTCACTTTGCTCGCCGTAGCGGCGGGCAATGATGCGAGCGACCTCACCGACTTCTTCAGTCAGCATAGCCATGTTGGTGAGCTCGCTGAAATAACGAACGCCAACAGTTTTAATCCATTCGTCTACTTGCGCTTGTAGCGCATTCAAATCTTTTTCCATCAATGACCTCCGGCCATTTCGCCGATTTGAATGTTCTGCTTCTTCAAAATTCCTTTCACACGATAAGCGTAGAAGGCAAGGTATGCAAAGCAAGCAACTCCCACGAAATACGAATACTGAATGCCTAACATTGCATCATCTGACAACGCACCTTGCGCCACAGAAACAAATCCACCGCCCATAATCATCATGATCAAGAGACTCGATCCTGTGTTCGTTCGGCTTCCCAATCCTGCTATACCTAGTGTGAAAATACATGGCCACAAAGTGCTGCAGAACAAACCGACAGACATGAATGCAAATACACTCATCATTCCAGTCGAGAAAATTCCAACCAACAATGCAGCAATACCCATAAGCGAATACATGAACAATTGCTTAATCGGATTCCCTTCACTTATTTTATCCGCTACAATAAGTACCAATACTAAACCCAAATACGGATAAAAGTTCGCTACTGGGTGCCCTGCAATGGCGTTCACCAGTATGAAAATTCCGAAAGCAGCGAATGGAAGAATAATATTCAATTTGCTTTTCAACGATTGTGAAATATTGAATGATCCTGCAGCACTTGTCCAACGTCCAATCATCAAACTTGCCCAGAACAAAGAAACAAACGGAGCAATTGCACTCTCTTCCGTTCCTAATTTTTGCTTCATGAATTCAGGAAGATTACTTGCGGTAGATACTTCAACACCTACATACAAGAAGATGGCAAGCATACCCATCGACAATTGTGGGTACTTCAAAATAGAAAGTAAACTAGCGTTGTCATCGTCAGACTTCACCGTTTCAATTTTATCTGGAACCGAAGAGAACTTGAACATAACAGCAGCAAGTACAAACGCAGCTCCTAAAACCAAATACGGAATTTGAACCGCTTTCAAGTCTAAAGTCGTTGGCCCAGATCCAATTCCACCAAAGATCGCAAACGAAACAATAACAGGTCCTATCGTAGTTCCCACGTTGTTAATTCCACCGGCTAAACTTAGACGCTGATTCCCTGTTGCAGGATCACCCATTTGAATGGCCAACGGATTCGCAGCAATTTGCTGAAGCGAAAATCCAAGTCCTACAATGAACAGTCCCGAAATAAGCAACTCGAAAGATGCCGTGTTCGAAGCTGGGATGAACAACAACGTTCCGCATGCGGAAATTAAAAGTCCAAGAGCTAATCCATTTCTATACCCCAACGAATTCAAAATGTCTCGCTTCATGATTGCTGAAACGGCGAAATAAACAAGCGAACCTACCGTATAGGCAACGTAAAAAGCAAAAGAGATTAATTGCGATTGCATTTGCGAAAGGTTCAACGCTTTCTTGAATACTGGAATTAAGATGTCGTTACTTGCTGCAACGAATCCCCAGAAAAAGAAAATTGAAATTAAGGTTGCCAATGCCCCTTTGGGTGCTTTTTGCATGTTGTTTGGTTTAAGATTTAGGCTGCAATATAATAATGTAATTTCTACAATAAGTAGAAGAGTTGTTATTTCTTATTCTTCCGAATAATCTCTTCCCACTTCTGTTGAATTCCTTCCGCAGGAAGAGGAGTGTATTCAAATTGAAGCAAGCCTTTGAAGTTCGTCTGCACGGCATACGGGACCGCGCCTATGCGGAGGTCTTGCATCAGCTTGAAGTCATTTCCGCCATACAATATTTCCATGTTTTCAAGCTTCAATGGCGCTATGGTTTTCTCGAACGATTCGAAAGTGTCGTGCATGCCAATCACCACAATACGAAAATCGGCTTTGTATTTCGAAGCCATGTGATTCAACAAGGCCAGGTCGCGCTGCGATGATTTCCCTTCATTAAAAAAATACAAGTACATATTTCGATCACAATGTTCACTGAATTTCCATTTGTCATTGTTAGAATTAATCAAGGTGAAATCAGGAAGAGCACTGTTCTTTTTCAATATTGAAAACTCCGTTTCACAAGCTTTTGCCAATTGTTTGCTCGTCTCGAATTTGCTAGTACTCTGCACAATCCCAAGAAGCTTCTTCATGAGCGCCGGACTGTGAGCGCGGGTGTAATAATTTTTTCGAATCGCAGCAATAAGAATCAGTTCTTCCAATTGCGCGAAGTGGGTGCTGTCTGGATTCAAATAATGAATAATCGGCTCTGCAGTCTTTGCTGTTTCCATTAGCGTGGTAAACGCTTGCGCATCGCGTGTGTTCAACGAAGGATTTAAATAATTGGAGGCAAATAATTCCAACCATTTAATGAAAGCGGAATTTTTTAAGTCAATAATTTTACTAATCGTTTCAAGGCTAACAGGGGCATTCGCCAGAAGACGCAAGGTGAAAATTTCACACGCTGCATAATTTTTCAGAAATGAATCTTTCTTGAATTCAAGTTCAAACAACAGTTGCATTTTGTTTTCAAGCGATTCAATTTGCGTGAGGAAGTTCACCTGTGCCGATGCGTATTTCGAAGAGTCTTCCTTCGAGTTGAATTTCACCAAATCCGACTTCGGATTGTTCTCTTGTATGCGTGAAGTAGCAGCTTCGTTTTGATGAGAATTTAAGAGTAAATAAACGAAAGAATTTTCAGACAGGAAGTTCGCTATTTCCACATTGATTTCTCCAATAACAGCATTCGTTCTGTCGGCACTGTTGTTTTCAATCCGCGCTTCGAAATTGCGAATAAGTCCGTTTTGTGTAACCGTTGTGTCCGCCGAAAGAAATTCAACTTGATACGTTTGCTTCGGTGAAATCCACATGGAAATCTGCGCATTGCTTGTACACAAATACAAATTCTCTTTTTGTTTGGTTGGAATTTTTAATTCGAATTCTCCTTTAGCATTGGCTGTTGTCTGCGCAACAATATTCAAATTTTGAGTCAACGCATCTGTTGTAAAACACGCATAAACTTTGTTGTTCGATGCAACAGTGCCAGACCCTTTAATGAGGACTTCTTGTCCAAAAAGGAAATGCGCACTGAAAAGAAAAAATACAATTGAAATATGCTTCATCATAACTGAATTCCTTTTGGAAGGAACGAAGAAATGTCGCCGTTATTTTTATAGATCTCGCGAAGTATCGTGCTTTGAACATGCGACAGCTCCGGAGCAGTCACAAGCAATATCGTTTCAATGCCGTCTGAAATACTTCTGTTCATGTTCGCAATGGTGCTCTCATATTCGAAGTCGGTGCTGGTGCGCAATCCACGAAGAATATACTTTGCTCCAATAGATTTACAGAATTCTACGGTAAGCCCTTCATACTGCGCGACACGAATATTCGAATGTCCAGCAAATGTTTGTTCAACGAATGCCATTCGTTGCTCCAAAGAAAATAAATAATTCTTTGTGGTATTCACACCAATGGCCACAACCACTTCATCGAATAACGAAGATCCACGAAGAACAATGTCCTCATGTCCGGTTGTAATCGGATCAAACGATCCTGGAAATACTGCTATGCGTTTCATTTGTTTTCGATTTTAA
>CAMDFE010000075.1 GCA_945897395.1 Chryseobacterium gleum
CAACAGCCTTCCAATCGACATCGGTCCAGCGCTGGTCGCTCGGACATTGCGGTGCCCACAAAACATAGTGCTCCAATCCGGCGGACTTTAGCGTTTCTATAAGAATGGGCAAACCCACTTTCGTCTGAGCAACATTGTCTCTTCCGCGCTCTCCCGCGCCGTGTAAAAACAAGATAAAAGGCAATCGCGCTTCGTAGTCTCCGCCTACAACAAACTCTTGAAAAGGTAATTTCTTTCCATTTGAAACAAGAAACTTCTCCTGCTGAGCTTGGGTTTCAGCAAGAATAAGCAAGCATACAACTAGAAAAAAACCTCTCATAGGAATGAAATTTTTGTTCGGATATGATGCTCAAAGATAGCACGTTCACAGACCAACACCACTTCGCCTTTCGTTTGAAAAAGAAAACAACAGTTATGAAAACGACTCGCACCCTTTTCAAAACACTCGATGAAGTGGTTTTTGAAACACGAAACAAAATGTACGGAGCTTATACGCTTCGAAAGAATTACGGCCGCAGAACGTTGCTCTCCACTGCCATGGGAATATGCATGGTTTCCGGATTTCTCTTCGCACTAACCCTTTCCAACAAGGCCATTGAGAAAAAAGCTCCAGAAGTGCAGATGTCACAATTGGCGACGGTTCGTTTGGACGAGATAAAAATTCAACCTAAAAAAGAACCGAAGAAACAGTCTCTCGTGCAGAAAGCACAGGGAGGCGGCGCAGAAAACCGCACAGTGACAATTGTAGAAAACACCTCTAAAAAAACCAATTTCTTCTCGCGTTTTGGAGGAATTGGCCTTGGCGGCGACGACGACGATTTCTTCGGATTTCCTGAAGAACCCAATTTCACTGTGGACACCACAACGGTGAAAAAGAAAAAAAATAACAATTTCAAAACATTCGCTCAATTCATGCCCGAATATCCTGGCGGCATCTCTGAACTTTATGCATTTCTTCAAGAAAACATCTACTATCCAGAACGTATGAAAAACCTCGGGATTGAAGGCACTGTCTATGTTTCCTTTGTTATTGAAGAAGACGGAAGTATCTCTAGAGTGGGCATTGAACGTGGCATTGAGAATGGCGAAGAGTTGAACAAAATAGCCATAAAAGCCATTCAAAAAATGCCGAATTGGATCCCCGGTCGTAGCGGAAATACGTCCGTAGCTGTAAAACAAACTATTCCTATTCAATTTTCACTCGTAAACGATTAAATTTGCACCCTATGCTAAAAAAGCCGTTGCTCATTAGTCAGATTATTATGGTAGGAGTATTCATTGGAATGGCCATCTTTTGTGTGGCCTCCAGTGCGTTAGACAACTCCTTGCCGGGCCAAAAAAAATATTGGTTCGCTGTGGTGCTCTTATTGTATGCTGCATTGCGCGCAAGAAGAATTGTCAAAGCGTGGAAGGGACTTAAAGCTGAGGACACCACATTATGAAAAAATTATTCTTTCTATTCCTCGTCGGTGCTTTGCTTGGTAGCTGCGGCAACTACGACACAACAGCAGAAGGCATTTCATCGGGTGAATTGAAAATTGGAGTCGATGAGAGTTACAGTCTCATGATGCAATCGCAAATTCCCGTATATCAGCAGATTTACGATAAGGCGAAAATTAAACCTACCTACTCAACGGAAGAGGAAATTATTCGCTTGTTACTTGCAGACAGCATTCAAGCGGCTATTATCAATCGTTCGCTTACTCAAGCTGAATTAGATTTCTTTGCTTCGAAGCAACGCATTCCTGAATCTGTGAAAATTGCTACAGACGCTATTGCACTTATTATTCATCAGGAAAATCAAGATTCTGTTTTAACGCTTGATCAAGCGAAACAAGTTCTAGGCGGACAAATTACCAACTGGAATCAGATTAACCCTTCCAACAAAAACGGAGACATTCAAATCATCTTCGATCACAACGGATCGTGCAATGCGCGTTTCGTGCAGGAGAGTTTTTTGAATGGTGGGGGAATGCCTTCGAACTTCTTCGCTATGGACAGCACGGCCGCTGTAATTAACTACGTGCACGACAATCCAGGAGCCATTGGAATTATTTCGGTGAGCTGGATTACCGATCCAGAAGACAAGGTTACCAAGGCTTTCAGAGATAAAATTGATGTTGTTGGAATTTTGAACAACACCTTAACCGATCACCCCGAGCGTGTGAGATATCCGTTCCAAGCCTATGTCTTCGACAAAAGCTATCCGTATACCCGAGATGTCTATGCAATCCGCACAGGATTGAAAGGAACCGTGGGAACAGGATTCATTTCTTTCTTGAACGGAGAGAAGGGCCAATTGATCATTCACAAAATGGGCATGGTTGCTGCTACGTCGCCAACACGAGTAATTCGAATAAAAGATTAAACCTGAAATAAGTAAACATGAATATGAAGAACCTATTCACAATTCTAGTAGCCAACTTGCTACTTCTTTCGTGCACAGCACAAAAAAACGCTCCACTGGAACTCAATCCAGCATTCGACCCTATCCGCACTTCAACATTGAACGAGCGCTATGAAAAAGCACTTCGTGATTTGGCTGGAATGCCCAACAGCGCAGAGAAATTCGCGGTTGACGGATATAACTACTTAGAATGGGCAGTAGATGAAAAATTAATTGATCCCCTTAAAACTGCCGAAGCCAAAGGAGCCTTCTATGCAGGTTTGCTGGCAGACTCCCTTTTCCCTCTGAACTACGTTGGATTGGGACAAATTGAATTGCGTGAAGGAAACGGAGGAAAGGCAGATACCTACTTCGCGAAAGCGCGCAGCATTGTTGACAACAAGAAATTCAAAGCGTCTAAAGATTTAAAGTACACCACCTACATTGCTATTGCCGCAGCAAACATTGCTGAAAAATCAAAAAATCTCAATGCTGCAAAAATCGTTTTAGATGCTTTAGCTGAGATTGAAATTACGAATCAAAACATCGTATTGCAACTCGGATTAACTCTTGGAGACTACAATAGTTTTAAGGAAATCAACGACCAATCGAAAGCCATTACGCAATACAATAAATGCTTGGAAATTGACCCGAAATATGTTCCAGCTTTGTACCGCAAAGCGAAATTATACCGCGGTGCGAAAAACAATGACGAAGCGTTGAAATTCTTCAACGAAGCAATCGCAACTGATCCAACCTTCGCGCCTTCTTACCGTGAAAAGGCAGAGCTTTTAAAAGATTACGCTCGTTTTGAAGAGGCTATTTCAGCTTACGCAAAATACTTAGAGTTAAACAACTCTTGTCGTGTTCAACAACGTTACGCATCGTTCTTCTACCTGACGAAAAACTATGAGCGTGCAATCTATGAAGTAACCGCAACTATGCCTTGTAATCCTGATAACCATACTTTAAATCGCGTACTCGGATATTCATATTTGGAAACGAAAAACTTCGAAGAAGCTAAAAAATACATGGATATTTATTTTGCGAGACAAGACGTGAAAATCCACGACGCTTCTGACTACAGCAACTACAGCAAAATTTGCCTGGGATTGGGTCAAGACAGTTTGGGAATTGTATACTTGGAAAAAGCCATTGAGCTCTTCCCGGAATACACCGAAGGTTACAATGAAATTGCAACGATCTATACCAACAAAGCCATTGCTTCTAAAGGAAAAGAAAACGAAGCACTTCGCATTAAGCTATACAGCCAAGCGGCAAATTGGTACGAAAAGAAAATGGTGAAGTTGGGTGCCGATCCGAAGGATCAATTCATTCAAGGGCAGATGTACTATTTCTCTCAACAGTATGTTTTGGCAGACACGACGTTCCGCAGAAGCTCTGTTCGCTATCCAGAGGCGTGGTTCTGGGTTGCAAAATCTCAAAACAAAATAGACCTTGCGGCGGTAACCGAAACCAGCCCTGCACAAGGATTGGCAAAGCCGTTCTACGAGAAAGGAATTATTTTAGTTGGACAAGATCCTGCTTTCATTGAAAAGAACAAAAAGAACTTAGCTGAAGCCTACCAATACCTTGGTTTGTACTACGGAAACATGGGCGACATCAACTGCTCTAAGTCTGCATGGAACCAGGTTCTTCAATTGGATCCAACCAATAAATTTGCGAACCAACTCTTGGTTACGCCAGAAACATTAGACCCCGAATTGGTTGCAGCACCTGGCGATTGTCAGTTGGTTGTGTATCCTGAAATTCCAAAAGAAGAAACCGAAGGAAACTAATTTCAACTTTAAGAAGAGGCAAGTGTTCACTTTCTTCTTTTAATAACTCCCAATACTTCCTGAAAAGGAGAGCATTGGGAGTTTATTTTTGAAGTACAATTTGTACTATGGAAAACTCAATGCGATTGAAAGAACTTTCAGAAGAACTTCACACCAACATTAACGAGCTGCTTTCTGGCAACATGTCGCCGGAACAAACGCAACACTTGGTTGAACTCTGCAGTGAGCTCTACGAAAAACTTATTGTTCTACGTTTCAAAGCATTCACTGAAACAATTACTCCAGCTGAAAAAATGCAAGCGGTTTTAGAAACCTCTGAGCCAATAAAAATTGATACAACACCTTCTCCAACACCGATTGATTTGGTGAAGCAGGTGAATTTAATTGATGCGATCAAGGAGGTGGAGCAGGTTGTTGCACAAGATGCTGCGCAAGGTCCTGCGGAAGATGTTACACAAGGTGCGGAGCAAGGTCCTGCGGAAGGTGCTTCGCAAGAGGAGGAAGAAGAAGAAGAAGAGGATGAGGATATTGTATTTCAGTTGATTCCGAATGACGAGCCGGTTGTGGAAATGCCGGTAATGACCGTTGTTGCAGAGGCTCCAGCGCGCGAAGAAGTGAAACCTATGGTTTCGTTGAACGATAGGTTCAAAGAAAATGCGAGTCAGCAAGCGACCATTGCAAAGAAGTTAGAGGAGTCACCGATTGCCGATTTGAAAAAGAACATTTCCTTGAATCAACGTTTTCAATTTTGCAAAGATTTATTCAAAGGAAACAACCAAGAATACGAGGTGACGTTGGAGAAATTGAACAACACGAATCGCGATGAAGCCATGCGTGTTATTCAAACTCTAAAAGATAAGTACAGCTGGAATCCAGATTCTATGGCAGTGAAAGACTTTACCGATTTGGTGACTAGACGCTACATGGCATGAGACTATTCGTAGTCCCAACTCCTGTTGGAAACCTTGAAGACCTTACCCTGCGAGCCATTCGCATTCTAAAAGAGTGTGATTTTATTTTGTGTGAAGACACCCGAGTGAGCGTTCGGTTGTTGCATCACCTCGAATTTTCAAAGCAACTAGTGGCCTTCCACCAGCACAACGAGCATCAAAAACTTGATCACATTATTGAGCGCATTCAACAATCGCAATCGGTGGCCCTTATCTCCGATGCAGGGACACCCGGCATTTCAGATCCTGGATTTTTATTGGTTCGAGCTTGCATTCAAAACAACATTCCTGTTGAGTGCCTTCCAGGCCCAACGGCTTTTGTTCCGGCACTCGTGAACAGCGGACTTCCAACCGATAAATTTATTTTTGAAGGCTTCCTTCCACAAAAAAAAGGAAGAGAAACACAACTCAAGCGAATCGCCGAAAACCCCTTCACTTCAGTCCTATACGAATCGCCTCACCGCATGGTGAAATGCCTAGAACAGTTAATAAAATTCTGTGGCGAAGACCGACAATGCTCTGTCTCGCGCGAAATATCTAAGAAATTCGAAGAAACACGTCGCGGAACACTTGTTGAACTTTTAGCGCATTTCAGCACACACGAACCGAAGGGCGAGTTCGTAATTGTGCTAAATTCGCGTTCATGAGTTTGAATCTTTCCCCTGAAGAAATTGTACGCAGAGAAGCGCTAGCAAAATTGCGCGCGCTAGGCATTGATCCCTTCCCTGCTGAAGAATTTATTACCACTTCAAACGCCGAAGAAATAAAGGCGAACTACGAAGAGGGAAAACAGGTTATTGTAGCCGGACGATTAATGAATCAGCGCATTCAGGGAAAGGCGGGATTCGCCGATCTTTTCGATTCAACCGGAAGAGTTCAATTGTACATCAATCAAGATGCATTGTGTCCAGGCGAAGACAAAACGCTTTACCAAGAGGTTGTTCGTCACCTCCTTCATTACGGCGATTTCGTGGGTGTTGAAGGAACGCTCTTCACTACCAAGTTGGGAGAAATTTCAATACATGTTTCAGGATTAAAAGTTCTTGCGAAATCGTTGAAGCCACTTCCAATGGTGAAGACAGATGCAGATGGAAAAGTGCACGATGCGTTCACCGATCCGGAATTGCGCTACCGCATGCGCTACGTAGACCTCGTTGTTAATCCGAAAGTGAAAGACACCTTCGTGAAGCGCACCAAGATTGTGAACGCTATGCGTAATTTCTTCAACGACAAAGGATATTTGGAAGTTGATACTCCCGTGCTTCAGCCTATACCTGGAGGAGCTTCTGCTCGTCCGTTTATTACACATCACAACTCGCTCGACATTCCCATGTACTTGCGTATTGCGAATGAATTGTATTTGAAGAGCTTGATTGTTGGCGGATTCGACGGGGTTTACGAGTTCATCAGAAACTTCCGCAACGAAGGAATTGATCGTACGCACAATCCAGAATTTACAGCGATGGAAATTTATGTGGCCTACAAAGACTACAACTGGATGATGAATTTCACCGAGCAAATGTTGGAGCATGTTGCCATGGAAGCGCTCGGACAAACTGAAGTTCAGTTCGGAGAAAAAACATTAAGCTTTAAAGCTCCATTCGCGCGAGTTACCATGACCGAAGCGATTAAGGAGTATACTGGTTTCGATATTACCGGAAAGTCTGAAGACGAGCTTCGTGCAAAGTGTTTGGAATTGGGGTTAGATGCAGGAGAAAATTTAGGAAAAGGAAAACTCATCGATACCTTGTTCGGTGAGATGTGCGAGAAGCATTACATTCAACCAACATTCATTACAGATTATCCTGTAGAGATGTCGCCGTTGTGCAAACGTCACCGCGAAAACCCTGAACTTACCGAGCGTTTCGAATTAATGGTGAACGGAAAAGAATTGGCCAACGCCTATTCTGAATTGAACGATCCTATTGATCAACGCGAACGTTTTGAAGAGCA
>CAMDFE010000076.1 GCA_945897395.1 Chryseobacterium gleum
CATTTGCACGTGATTTCACAATCTCTAAGCGTTCTTAGACATGACAAACATATAGTGACAATTCAGGCCTTTCATTCTAGGTTTTTCGACTTATAAACATAGGAATGTGAAACCGGATTTGTATTTTTAGAAAATTCATGTATATTTGCACTCGTTTTAATAAAGAATACAGATAATGAAAGCAGGAATACACCCAGAAACTTACCGTTTGGTAGTTTTCAAAGACATGTCGAATGAGTACGCGTTCTTAGGAAAGAGCACTTGCAATACCAAAGAAACAATCATGTGGGAAGACGGAAACGAATACCCTGTAATTAAATTAGAGATTACTCAAGCTTCTCACCCTTTTTATACTGGTAAGATGCAATTAGTAGATACAGCAGGTCGTATTGATAAGTTCAAGACGCGCTATGCAAAATTCGATAAAAAATAATAATCATCACCGCTTACAAAGAAAAGCCACTCAAGCGAGTGGCTTTTTTTTTACTCAGTCGTCTAAAAACCATGTACTTTTGTACTCCGTATGAAAAACGTCGAAACTGCCTATCAATTGCTTCATTCAGCATTGAAGAATGTCTTTCTAAATAACTTCCAAATGGAAGTTTCTGACAGTGAAATCCAAATTCAAAAAACACGCAAAGAGTTCGAAGGGGATTTAACGGTTGTTACGTTTCCATGGGTGAAAAAAATGGGAAAGTCGCCTGAAGAAGTTGGACAAGCTATTGGCGAGGGACTTCAAATTGAAATCCCTGCAATTGAACGTTTCAATGTAGTGAAAGGATTTTTGAATCTTCATTTCAATGATTTATTCTGGGAGTCGCAGTTCGAGTATGCCCTTCAACAAGAAAATTTAGGTTTGCCTACCACGAATTCGAAGCCTAGAATAATGGTGGAATATGCTTCGCCAAACACCAACAAACCACTGCATTTAGGACACCTCCGAAATATTTTCTTAGGTTATTCAGTCTCCGAAATTTCCAAGGCGAACGGTCATTCGGTTACCAAAGTTCAAGTAATCAATGATCGCGGAATACACATCTGTAAAAGCATGATCGCTTGGATAGAGTCTGGGTTAAATGAAACCCCAGAGTCCTCCGAGATGAAAGGCGATAAGCTCGTTGGGAAATACTACGTTGAATACGACAAGAAATTTAAAGCGCAAGTCGCCGACTTGATAGCTTCAGGTGCTTCGAAAGAAGACGCCGAAGCCCAAGCCGCCATTGCTTTAGGTGCACGCGAGATGTTGTTAAAGTGGGAAAACAAAGACGAAGAAACATTGGCATTGTGGTCGAAAATGAACGGATGGGTGTACGCCGGATTCGACGTGACCTACAAGACCATGGGTGTAGATTTTGATAAATTGTATTACGAAAGTGATACGTATATTTTAGGAAGAGAAGAAGTGATGAAGGGATTGGAAAACGGGGTCTTTTACAAAAAAGAAGACGGGAGTATTTGGATTGATTTAACGGGCGAAGGATTAGACGAAAAGGTGGTGCTTCGGAAAGATGGAACCGCCATGTACATTACGCAAGACATTGGCACGGCCATGTTGCGTTTCCGAGATTATCCCGATGCGTCTTCGTTGATTTATACCGTAGGAAACGAACAAGACTATCACTTCAAAGTCCTATTCAAAATATTGAAAAAATTAGGATTGGAACAGGCTGAAAAGTGCTTCCACTTGAGCTACGGCATGGTTGAACTTCCCGAAGGGAAAATGAAAAGCCGAGAAGGAACTGTCGTAGACGCAGACGATATCATGGCAGAGATGAAGCAAGTTGCGAAGCAAGTAGCCGAGGAACAGGGCAAGCTTGATGGAATGTCAGAGGAGGAAAAAGATCACTTGCATCACATTATCGGAATGAGCGCATTGAAGTATTTTTTGCTTCGCGTAGACCCGAAGAAAAGCATGCTCTTCGATCCGAAGGAAAGTATAGACTTCAACGGGAATACAGGTCCGTTCATTCAATACGGGTATGTCCGCACACAAGCCATTCTTCGAAAGGTGGAAGGAGAATTATCTACGTTGAATTACAAGGGCGAACTTCACCCTTCTGAGCGACAATTGATTAAGCATTTGCTCGATTTGCCTAACGCGTTCGACGACGCCTCAAAAGCTTACAACCCTGCTGTGCTTGCTGCATACATTTATGAATTGGTTCGCGAATTCAATAGTTTTTATCAGCAATGTGCAATTTTACGCGAACCAAATAACGAGTTAAGAGTTTTTCGTTTAGCACTTACCAAGCAAGTGGGTGAGGTCGTAAAGAAAACAATGAATGTATTGGGAATTGAAATGCCCGAAAGAATGTAATTATGTCAACAGTAGAAGTGAAATTAAATTCAATTGAAGAGGCCATTGCCGATTTTAAAATCGGTAAAGTGGTTATTGTTGTTGACGATGAGAATCGTGAAAATGAAGGTGACTTCATTGCCCCAGCGGAAATTGTAACGCCTGAAGTAATTAACTTCATGACGAAGTTCGGAAGAGGCCTAATCTGCGTAGCGCTTACACAAGAACGTTGCGAAGAATTGAATTTAGACCTCATGGTTTCCAACAATACCGATCCACATAAAACAGCCTTCACGGTTTCCGTGGATTTAATTGGAAACGGATGCACGACAGGAATTAGCGCGCACGACAGATCGAAAACAGTTCAAGCCTTAATAGACTCAACTACGCGTCCTGAAGACCTCGGAAGACCTGGACATATTTTCCCACTTATCGCGAAAGAAGGTGGGGTGCTCAGAAGAACAGGACATACAGAGGCAACTGTAGATTTAGCTCGTTTGTGTGGAATGAAACCTGCCGGAGCCCTGGTGGAAATAATGAACGACGACGGAACAATGGCGCGTCTTCCGCAGTTGTTAGAGATTGCGAAGGAATTAGATTTGAAAATTATTTCAATAGAATCTCTCGTGGCTTATCGCCTTCAGCGGGAAACACTCATTGAAGAAACAAGAAGAGAGAATATAAGTTGGTTGGGAATGGATGTTGAAGTGATTCACTTCGCAAGTGAATCACACCAAAGAAATCACGCCGCTTTGAAATTCGGTAATTGGAGTGATGACGAAGCGGTTCCTGTTCGTGTTCAAGCGGTGTCGTCTTATGGAGATTTTATTGATGTGCTTCTTCAACAACACAACTCACTCAACAGCTCGCTTCAAGCCATTCAAACAGAAGGAAAAGGATTACTCGTTTTATTGGAGAATGAAAAGCGAAACAACGACGATCGTGACTATGGAATTGGCGCGCAAATCATTCGCGCGTTGAACGTTTCAAAAATGAAATTAATTTCATCGGCTCAAATCAAACGTAGCGCCTTGGAAGGATACGGTTTAGAAATTTCAGAATACATTACGCTCTAATATTGAAGTTATGATTTTGCCAGTAACCGCATACGGAGATCCCGTTTTGAAAAAGAAAGCGGAAGAAATTGATGAGAATTATCCGAACCTGAAGGAACTCATAGATAATATGTTCGAGACTATGTATGCTTCGAACGGCGTGGGCATTGCAGCACCTCAAATTGGAAAATCCATTCGTTTGTTTGTAATCGATGCCTCAGCGGTGGCTGAAGGAGAAGACGGAGATCCTTCTTGTGAAGATTTTAAACGTGTTTTCATAAACCCCATACTCTTCGAAGAGTCGGGAACTGAATGGATTTGCGAAGAGGGTTGTCTCTCTATTCCAAAAATTCGCGAAGACGTGAAGCGCAAGCCGAATTTAAAAATCGAATACTACGACGAGAATTGGGAGTTGTATGAAGAAGAGTTAGAGGGATTCGCCGCGCGCGTGGTTCAACATGAATACGATCACATTGAAGGAATTCTTTTTACCGATAGAATCAATCCACTGCGCAAGCAACTGCTTAAAGGAAAACTTCGCGACATTCAGAAAGGAAATATTTCCACCGACTACAGAATGAAATTTTACAAAGGATGAGAACATTATTTTTTATAGCCATTTCAGCATTTTTCTTTGCTTCATGCGGAACAAAAATAGCCGAAGCTCCAAAAGAAAAGAAAATCAATGGAGACTCTTTGCTGAAAGTAGTCAATGATTTCGACGCGAATGTGAAAGAGGGAACTCCAATTGTGAAAATGTCACGCGAGCAACTTACGAATGTGGTGAAGGCCTGCAAAGAATTAGCGTTAATCACAACAGACCGAAATATGCAAGTCATGTATTTTGAAAAGGCCGGAAACATTAGCGGCGAGGCACATTTCAACGAAGAAGTTAAAAGCTGTTTCGAAAACGCATTTGCATTGGAAAATGATAAAGAAAAACTAGCTGAACTGCATTACATATACGCATTCATTAACGATGCAAAACTAAAGCAGTTCGATATAGCACGTCAAGAGTACCAGCTTCTCTTAACAGATTTTTCAACCTCTTTTTGGGCTGAACAAGCCAAAATGGCATTAGAAGTTTTAGGTAAAACCGATGAAGAAATTTTAGCGGCGTTTCAAGAAAAGAATAAGCTCTAATTCGTATGTTTGGGGTATGACTTACCTCAAATACTTATTGGCTTTCTTGCTTCCTGCATTGGCTTTCTTTGGTTTTCAATTGGGAAGTTTTTATTCTTATTTCACCTTGCTTTTCGCCTTTGGAATTATTCCTTTCTTAGAATGGCAATGGAAGCCCAATCATTCGAACGCAGAGGCCGATCAGGTGAAAAATAGATCTTGGTTTAAAGCATTGTTGCTTTTGACGTTGCCCGTTCAGTGGTTCTTGCTCTACTCTTATTTTCAAGCGCAATTGAGTCTGAATACAGGCACGCTTTCAACAATTGGTAATGTCACCGCTATGGGCATTATGTGCGGAGTATTTGGAATTAATGTTGCGCACGAATTGGGACATTCGCCGAGAGGTTTCGATAGGTTGGTTGCGCGTTTGCTCTTAAGCACTTCTTTGTATATGCATTTTTATGTAGAGCATAACAAAGGACATCACAAGTGGGTGGGAACCCCACAAGACCCCGCAACTGCGCGAAAGAACGAAACGGTTTATCGGTTTTGGTTACGTGTAATACCAATGAGTTACCTATCTGCATGGGGAATTTCTTCTGCAGAAGGCCGAAGAAAGAACCGCTCTTTATTCCTCCACGAAACATTTATATACACGCTCATTCAATTGCTAATTTGTTTTCTTCTGTTTGTTTGGAATCCATGGGCACTTGCATTCTTTGTCATCTCGTCAGTCATTGGAATGTTGCTTTTGGAATTAGTCAATTACATCGAGCATTATGGTTTAACGCGTTCAAAGGTGAATGAAAACAGATACGAGCTAGTAGCTCCAGAACATTCTTGGAACTCAGACCATATCTTAGGCAGGGCAGTGCTGTTTGAATTAAGCAGACACAGTGATCATCATGCGAATCCAGAACGACCTTATCAATCACTTCGCTCATTAGAGACCTCGAAACAGTTACCCTTTGGATATCCCGCAATGATGGTGCTAGCCTTATTTCCAACGCAATGGTTTCGAGTAATGAATCCACTTTTAAAGGATTAAAAAGAAAAACAAAAAAAAGTCTTGTTGGATAGCAAGTTCTTTTTATTTTTGCAATCCAAAAGTTCTTTTTAGTCAAGCGAGAGTAGCTCAGTTGGTAGAGCATAACCTTGCCAAGGTTAGGGTCGCGAGTTCGAGTCTCGTCTCTCGCTCAAGTTCTAAAAAGCCTGATTGATTGTCAGGTTTTTTTTTATCTGAGTGTTTTGCCCGGATGGTGGAATCGGTAGACACGCAGGACTTAAAATCCTGTGACCATTGCGGTCGTGTGGGTTCAAGTCCCACTCCGGGTACAAAAGCGAGAAATCGCACAAACTAAATCCTTGAAGAAATTCAAGGATTTTTTTATTAATAATGGAAGCAACAACCAATCCGATAGGACTCTTGAATGCCCTGCGCGGTATAGCCGCTTGGATGGTCTGTATGTTCCATTCGGCTTTCATTATTCAACCTTTTTATCCTGAGTTTCATCATATACTTGATTGGGGACAAGAGGGGGTTTATGTTTTTTTCGTGATTAGCGGTGTCGTTCTTCCGTGGTCCATGGAGCAAGGAAAGTACAGCTTCAAAAATTTAGATAAATTTATGTTGAAACGAATCGTGCGATTGTATCCACCTTTCGTTATCTCTGTAATCGTTTTCGTTGCGGGAATCTGGATCATGAAAGACAACCGTTCGTTCTACGATGCGGAAATAATGGAACGCTTCATGGACAGCGTGACGTTTCAAGTTCCTTTCAAAGAATCGAAATGGGTCTTAGAGGTGTATTGGACTCTGTTCGTTGAATTTCAATACTACATCTATCTCGCGCTAATTTTCCCTTTCCTTGCGAGCAACAAACTACCCGTTCGCCTCATTGCATATTACGGAACATTGGGTTTAACTTTTCTCTCGCACTTCTTTGTGCCTATTCACACCAAAGAAAATTTGTTCTTCCATTTGCCTGTTTTCGCGCTTGGCTTTTCACTTTTCCTTTATTACAAAAAGAATATTTCGAAATTGGAATTTTGGAGTGGAGTAATCGCGTCACTCTGCCTTGGGCTATTCAACATATATGACCAATTGCATTTGGGAACGCACATAACTATTGTGGCGGGGCTTACTTTCTCTGCAATCTATTTCATTAAGCGCGGACCGGCGTGGTTGAGCTTTCTTGGAGATGTTTCGTATTCGTACTATTTATTCCATCTCTTTTTCGTTTCATTCGTCTACGGGAAATTCTACCACGAATCGCAAGATCCTAAGTTAGTTTGGGTCGTCTTCATAGCCATTCAAGCTTATGCCGTATTGGGAGCATGGGTAATGTATCAACTCATTGAAAAGCCGTCTTTGGCTTGGACGAAAAAGATTCGTTACCGCTCGTAAAAACAATTCAACGACTCTCTTGTTGTCTTATTCATGAAAGTATATCGTCTGTCTACCGAGACATTTATCCCAGCATCTCTCGAAACCGTTTGGAATTATTTCGCAACGCCTATCAATCTTAATGAAATGACTCCGCCGGATATGAGTTTTGAAATTCTTACTAATGTTGAAGGAGTGAAGATGTACCCTGGAATGAT
>CAMDFE010000077.1 GCA_945897395.1 Chryseobacterium gleum
AATTCAAGTTTTTCCTTTTTTGAAAGGTGTTTGTTGTTGGGAATGAAATTTCCAATTTCGTAATAGAAAGAAGAGTAATTGTCAATGTTAACACCTTCCAATCTATAGTCTCGCGTTCTCTTCATAACAGAGTCTATCGTCGATTCAAACAGTATTGTTTGCCCCGTCGATTGAAACATTATTCCAACAGCAAAAAGAAAAAGCAACACGTACCTCATGGCTGTGGAATAGGAATTTCGAAGAAGTGGCGGTCGTATACCACACGAAGTTTACATCCCTTGAATTCTTCAGCGGGAATCGAGGCAATCACTTTGTTTTTCGGACGAGAAACGTTGTACTTAAATACTTCTCCTGTTGCTTTTATGAATTGAATGAATGCGACGGGAGAAGAATAGTTTTCTTGAATTTCTGAAGTGTCCGATCGGCTGATGGTTAAAACGTTATTGCAGTTTAAACTGTCTAAGGTGAACTGAACCGAATAAACATTCGGTTTTTGGTCACCTTCGAAAAAGAAATAACTCGCTCTTGGAATTCCGAATCCGTGCGCGTAGTCGAAGTAAGGATAAAGCGATCCGCTTTTACGAATTTCTTCCCAAAGTTTTTGAGTATTCCATTCAGGATGAAGTTGGCGCACACATGCTGCAAATCCGCAAACCAGAGGCGTTGCGAAGGATGTTCCTTGAATGCGATTGTATTCGCCATCTTCCGGATAAAGCAATTCTCCGGGTGCGCAGACGTCGGGTTTTAATCTTCCATCGGATGTTGGACCAACTGAACTGAAACTAGAAATGTATCCTGTTTTTGGATCAACAGATCCAACGGTAAGGATTCGTTCGGCATCTGCTGGAGCACCAATAATTTCCCAACTGTTTTGAAGTTCATTTCCGGCAGCATTCACGACTAAAATCCCTTTGTCCATAGCGGTGCTCGCTGCAATACTAATTTTGCAAGTCCTTCCATTTAAATCTCTTCGTTCGTAAAGTTGATTGGTAAAACTTAGTGAAGAGTTCACCAAACTTGCACCTTTCTCATCGGCCCATTCCAACGCTTGTATCCATTGAACATCGTTCAGAAAGCGAAAGAACCCCATGTTAGGTGTTACTCGCGCAAGGAGGTATGTTGCTTCTGTGGCCAACCCGAATTGAACAGAGTCGTTCTTTCCAGCCAAAAATGTAAGGACTTCTGTTCCGTGAATAGAGTGGGAATAGACTTGTTCTGTTTTGTTTAGGAAATCTTTTGTGGCTGCGATTTGATTGTTCTTGAACAAATGCGAAAGATGATCAGCGTTGTCGGCATTGGAGAATCCAGCGTCGAAAATAGCAATAATAGTATTCTTCCCGAATAACTCGCGTTCGCTGAATTCCGTGGGTTCAAGCAAATTAAGTTGATTTTGGGCTTCCGTTGTTTCATCTGTCGGAACCGAAGAGCTGTCGGATAGTGTAATAGGAAATTCAGCTGAAAGAAGTGATTGCTCTTTAAGCCATTCAATCTCTTGAACACACGATAATTTCGAAATGAAATTCCAATTATTCTCTGTTGCTCGAACAACCGCAGCGTTCAGCCAACGACTTGTTCCGAAGGTGCTGTCTGAATAGGGTTCAACCAAAGAAAGATATTCTTCTGAAACAGGAACATCCCTTTCATCCCATTCAATGTTTTGAAGAAATCGTCTTTCAATTGCGGCTGGAGTGAAATTGTTTTGAAATGAATTGTCGTGAAGGCCTTTGTCTTTGAAAATAACATATCCCCATTGTTGCCCGGAGGCAATGTTTGTTAGACCAATGGAAAATGAAAGCAACAGAAAAAAGAGAATAGCGCTATTCCGTGTATTTTTGTGCGGATTTAAAAATGAATACATCTATGGCGAATATAATTGATTTACGCAGTGACACGTTCACCGTTCCTTCAGACGAAATGAGAAAGGCCATGTTCGAGGCGCAAGTGGGCGACGATGTGTTCGGAGAAGATCCTACAGTAAATGCATTGGAAACTTATGCAGCGGAGTTGTTCGGCATGGAAGCCGCGCTGTTTTGCACCAGTGGAACGCAGTCGAATCAGATTGCTATTAATATTCATACTCGTCCAGGCGATGAGGTGATTTGCAGCAACATAGCACACGTCTATATCTATGAAGGTGGAGGAATTGCATTGAATAGCGGTAGTTCTGTTCGTCTGTTAGACGGCCCTCGTGGCATGTTCACGGCAGAACAGGTGAAGGCGAACATCAACAACAGAGCAGATGTACACTTGCCGAATACTTCATTGGTGTGCACGGAAGATACCGTTAACAAAGGCGGAGGAGCCATTTGGGATTTCAATGAAATTTTGAAAATTCAGGAAGTGTGTAAAGCGAATGGAATGGCTTTGCATTGTGACGGAGCAAGACTCTTCAATGCGTTGGAAGAAACGAAGATGAGTCCGGCAGAATACGCGAAGGCATACGACTCAATAAGTGTGTGTTTAAGCAAAGGACTTGCAGCTCCGGTTGGAAGCTTCTTGGTGGGGTCGAAAGATTTTATTTTGAAGGCACGTCGCCGCAGAAAAACCATGGGTGGAGGAATGCGTCAAGCTGGATTTCTTGCAGCAGCGGGTTTACATGGTATGCAGGTAGAGCGATTCCGTTTGCATGAAGATCATGCACATGCGAAAGCAATTGGAAATGTTTTGAGTGCAATGCCCTATTGCGCCGAGATTATGCCTGTTGAAACGAACATTGTTATCTGGAGACCTACTAGTAATTCTTCAGCGGAGATGATCGAAAAATTAACTCCTTTGGGAATCATGTGTTTCCCTTTCGGACCAGTATGGCTTCGATTTGTCTTTCACAGAAATGTTTCTTCAGACCAAGTTCAGGAACTCAAAGAGAAGTTGATGAGTTTGTAATAGACAATTAGATTTCTAGATGAACTCGAATTATTTTTCCTCTTTACACGAATCGCTAGAATTATTATCTAACAAGTCAAGGAGTAAGTCTTGTTCAAACTTTTTTCTTTTCTCTGTTGAATGGATTCCGATATATCTATCAAGAGTTTCCTCGAGTGTAACAAGTTTCATGTTGCTAAATTAAATATTATTTGTAAAAATTCACTTTGTATGTAGTGGATTTTTTATTCCACAACAACACTCTTCTGAAGCTGCATATCTTCAGCAACAATGCGCAAAGAATAAACTCCTGAAGGAACTTCAACATTTACCGAAGTACTTGTTGAGCCAGAAGCGATTCTTTCCGAATGAATTAATTTCCCAGAGATGTCATACAAACTCCATGATGCATTTTTCAATGCTTCGTGATTGATGGTGAATGATCCGTTCGATGGATTAGGAAAGACGTTTATAGTAGCCTGCAAAAGTTCTTCAACACCAACACAATCTGCAATGTTGAATGTGTAGTTGTAAGTGCAATTGTTATCATCTGTAATGGACATGTTGTATGTTCCAATTCCAATTCCGGTTAACGGATTGTCAACTCCAATAGGCGTTCCGGAAGCATCGTTCCAAGCAAATTCATAAGGAGCAGTTGCGCCAGCTAAATTCACTTCAATACTCGCGTCGTTATCTAAATCGCAATCAGGAAGAATAATATTTGTTGTAACCATCCATGGCTCAGGTTGAACGATATCGAATGTTTCTATATGAACTTCTCCGCATCCTGCCGTTGCTGTTAATGTGTACGTTCCTGGGTCCACGTTTTCCAAATATTGATCGGTAGACGTGAAACCATTTGGTCCAGTCCAAACCGAACTGAAGTTTGCGCCCGCACCAACGCTATAAGGAAACACACTGCCATCTCCCGTTTCACCTTTATCTAATGGACAGGAAATTCCGTTTACCAATGCATCCCAAGAAATTGAGCTGCTGTATGTGTGTACCGACAATTCAATATCTCCCACAGCACCTTCCCAACCGTCGATCTGAATCAAATACAATTGCCCAGCTTCTAGGCAAGAGGTGTAAGTTTGAGAAGCGTAAAGTTCTCCAGCCGAGCATCCGCCTATCATATCGTCATTCGAACTAATTAAATCGAACGTTGCGAAATTCGAACAGTCTGTTACTTTGTAAATCGCTATTTGAGAATCAGTGCTTGTTCCAGGGTTACATGTCGTCACTTCAAATGAAGTTGTATTGGTCGTTGGAATGAATTTCGCCCAAATAGAGTTCGTTGAGTTTCCCTCACACCAAAATCCGTATGCACCGCAATCTAAACCGGCGGGAGCAAGTTCACCAAATCCAGCAATCGCATCAGTATTGTTCAACAATAAAGAAGGGCCGTCCGCTGTAAGTTCCAATGCGCTGCAAGGACTGTCGTATGCAGGAGCATTGCTGACGCCGATTGTAAAAGTCCAAGTGTTACCATTACCACCTCCGACGTAAACGTGCGTCAATGCGCCGTTTTCAAAGACCTCAATCACCAATCCTCCATCGCCATAAGAATCGAGATAGATCAATTCATAATCGGTGTTATTCGTCAAACAAAATGGACCTTCAGTAATAACAGTATTGTCTGCATAACCGTTGGCGCTGTTGGCCGACTCGGTACCTGAGCAACCAACATTAAGGTTTGCTCCTTCCGCCAGAGGAATGTCTGTACATCCCGTTCCTGCTAGGTTTAACTGCCAGTAGTTCTCATAGGCCCATGCATCGGTGTGCATAACGAATGTCACGGAAGTCTCGCCAGCAGCGCACTGCGAGTAACTGCTGATGGTAGTGAAAAGAATAAATGACGCTGCGAGTAAAAAAGATTTCATGGCTCAGGATTAGTGTCCCAAATGTAACACGAACAAGCGAAGTCTGAAAACTAAATCGCGAAAAAGCCTTGAATTCAGCGGTTGTGCTCTTACTTTGCATTATGACAGATTATTTGAGTCCGGGCACCATTCAAGAGTTAATGGTTACTTCAATTAGTGAAGAAGGGGTTTTTGTTGGAAATGACCACGAGGAAATCCCTCTGAATAAAATTGATACCAAAGGTGTTGTGTTGGGACAAACGCTGAAAATTTTCAGCTACTTCAACGACAGAAAAGAGTTGGAAGCGACGATTCAGTTGCCCGAAATTCAAGTAGGTGAAATGGGGATGTTTGCAATTCTGAATTCAAACGATTTAGGTGCCTTCATTAACATAGGTGTTGGTCGCGATGTGCTTATTCCGAAGCGAGAGCAAAGACAAGAATTAATGGCGAATCGCAGAGCATTAATCATGTTGTGTTACGATTCTGCGAACCATAGACTTTTCGGGACGACAAAGATTTTCAATCATTTGAAAGAGGAACCCGACTTCAAACGTGGTGATGAAATTGAAATGACCATTTTTGAAAAATTGGAAGTGGGAAGAAAGGTGATTGTAAATGGAAAATACCAAGGCATCATCTTCCAACAAGAAATCATGAGTCGCGTTTCTGAAGGCGATAAAGTGAAAGGATATGTGCGTAAGATTGAAGGGAAAGACGTGGTGGTGAGTATGCAGAAAGAAGGAGTAGATCTAATTGAAGATGCTGCTGCGCGTTTGTTAGAGTTCCTGGAAAACAACGGAGGTTACATTCGTCTGAATGACGATAGCGATCCTGACGAAATTAAAATTCGTCTACGCATGTCGAAGAAGACATTCAAGAAAGCAGCTGGCTTGCTATACAAGCGCGAGAAAGTTGACTTAATGAAGTTCGGTGTGAAGTTGTTGACGGAAGGTCAGAAGCCAACGCCTCGTGATATTGAAAATTGGAAGGACAAGCCAACCGATGATGTGCGTAAGCCCTACACAGCGAAGAAGCTTCCTGTTCCGAACAGACGCATTGGAGATTCTTTTGGGAATCAAGAAAGCAAAGGGTACAAAGAGGTAAGAGAAGATGAGAGAGGAGAAGAGAGGGGAAGAGATGTTAAGAATTGGGAAGAGGGGGGAAGAGAAGGTGAGAGAAGGGAAGAGGATATTGAGCGTGATGAACCACGTGCACCGAAAAAAGATGTGGGGACAAATGCTAACGGAAATGTTCCTTACACTTCGAAGAAGTCTAGATCTTCTTCTTCCAATACTTCCAGACCTTCGCGTCCTTCGGATCAGAACCGAGGCCCGCGTCGATAGTCGTTTCCAATTGCTCGTCTGAAAGGAAGCGATAAGTAATTCGCTTCGGGAAGTCGTGTGTTGGATTTTCAAAAATCCATTCCGTTGAAGATGCTTTGGTGCAGGTGAAAGTTGTGCTTTTGTCTGCCTCTAACGGAGTGGCAATGTACACCCAATGATCATTATCGTAAACAATAACCGAATGTTCGTTCGGTAACTCGTTCGTTCCGTATTCTTCATAACTCACGTTGTAAAATGAAATGCCTTCAATAACCATTTCATCGGGCACCTTCGTCCATTCTTCTCTTCCAGTTAGTCCAACCCAGTTGCCTTGAATTTTCAATAAATAAGGAAGAAGGTCGGCTTGCGCGAACGCATTCATTCCAACCGAAATAAAAATTGCGAAGATGAGTAGCTTTTTCATGAAGTCTAAAATACTAAATTACTTCCAATACCAAACCTTTCAAATATTCTCCTTCCGGATGGAAGATGCTAATCGGATGGTCTGCCCCTTGGTGCAACTGGTGAAGAATCTTCACGGTGCGTCCAACAGAAATAGCAGAAGCCAAAAGAATAGAAGTGAATTGTTGCTTGTCGATTACCTGCGAGCAAGAGAACGTGAACAAGATTCCGCCGGGTTTAATCTGACGTAAAGCGGCTTCGTTAATTCTTCTGTAACCTTGAATGGCTTTGTGTTTCGCGCTTAAGTGTTTTGCGAATGCCGGAGGATCCAATACAATTACATCGTAATCCTCTTCAATATTTTTCATGTATTCAACCGCGTCTGCTTGAATAAGCTTGTGCTTTGAAGTATCTAGATTGTTCAGTTTAATGTTGTTCTCTACTAAGGCAAGGGCCGAGGCGCTGCTGTCTAAACTGTGAACGAGGTTCGCTCCGTTTTTCAGGGCATACAAAGAGAATCCACCGCTGTAGCAAAACGTATTTA
>CAMDFE010000078.1 GCA_945897395.1 Chryseobacterium gleum
ACCACTTCAACAAAAATGACGCTGCGCTTCAATGGATCGGCAACCGCTACGAGTGCCTTAGACACGGCTTTGTTTCAATTGGTTCAACAATATGGAATGGATGAAAGCAATTTGGTGTTGCTTTATCGAGCCAGTGGATTTGATTCATGGAGTGAAGCGAGCAATTCAACGCTCATTACTTCTGGAAGCACTACCAATTGGAACGGTCGTTTCGAAGTTTTGAATCCACTTCCGGGAGATTACGCTTTCGCCTTTCATTCTGGAATTATTTTGGTGGAAGAAAATACGCACCCTTCCCTTCCATTTATCATTACCGCCAATGCTATTTCAAATTCGAATTTTAGCGGGAAATATTCACTTACCAATGCAAGCGGACAGTTGTTGTTGAAGGGAAAAGTTACAGACGGAGTGCAGATTGACATTTCGAATTATGCGGAAGGCATTTACTTTTTAGAACTGAACAGCGCAACGTACAAAGTGTTTTTGAAATAATATGGAAACACCGTCTTCTTTTTCAACACGAAGAGAATGGCTCTTTATCTTCTTAGCGGGGCTTTTCATTACGAATGCGATTACTGCTGAATTAATTTCAAGCAAGCTCATTCAAATACCCATTCAAATTGGAAATTGGAAGCACAACTTCATCACCATTGTCGGAGTATTGCCTTGGCCCATTGTGTTTTTGTTGACCGATACGTTGAATGAATTTTATGGTGAAAAGGCGGTTCGAAGGTTGTCTTGGATAACCACAATTCTTATTGGATACTGTTTTGTTATTGTACTTTTTGCCCTTCAAATACCCGCTGTTACTGGCATTGGAGTGAGTGATGAACAATTCGGGGCGGTGTTCGGACAAGCGCCTTGGATTATGATTGGAAGTATTGCGGCTTTTTTAATTTCTCAATTGTTGGATGTTACAATCTTCCATTGGATTAAAGGCAAAACTGGTAACAAATACATTTGGCTTCGCAGCACTGGAAGTACAGTTATCTCTCAAATAATTGACACTGTAGTGGTGCTGTATATTGGATTTGTCCTTCCTGGAAAAATGGATTGGAACACATTTGCCGAAGTTGCTCCGACCAATTATTTGTTGAAGATGGGAATTGCCATTGCATTAACCCCGCTCATTTATGCGGTGCATGCGGGCATTCGGAAGTTTATCTAAGTAGTCCCTTTCCGAATTCAAATTTCATTCCGGTTGAAATGATTATCCCCACTGACTTAAAGTCGAATGCGGAAGCTGGGTCGTCGAAAAGATTCGTCCAACCTTGTTGCTTGGCTGCAGAAACATAAAATTTATATCGCTTGGCTTTCGTTACCCCTATTCCAACTTCTATTTGAGTAGATAATTCGAATTGGGCAGAAGTGCTTGTTGCATCTTGCCATGTGTAATCAATGATTTGTCCGCTTGCATCCAATACTGGAGTTTCTGCAATTGCCTTCAATAAATAACCGGGTACAAAGGCCACGTTTCCGAAAACGTATGCGCGATTGCCAAACTGAACACCGAGTTTCAACGGAACAGAAAAATAATTGAATTTATTTCGGATTGAAGCAACGCTTTGAGAAGCAACAATGGAATCAAAACTTTGAAAACCACGCTGCACGATATTAATTTCTCCCCCGACTGTTAAAAAACGGAAGTGAACGCGATCGTAGGTGAGACTTAAGTTTCCCCCGATGATGTCCTTAGTTGTATAAGAAGAAAGATTGGTATTCACATTTGAGATATTCATCCCCCCCTTAATTCCGAATTGTCTGTAGGGCTTTTGCGCTTTGCCGGTTAATGAGGAAAGCGTTGCGACAAAGGCTAGTGCCGTTATACGGAAAATGTTTTTCATTGCGCAAAGATAGGGGGCGAAATATTTTTCGCCCGTATTATGCGCGCGCGCTGGCAATGAAATAATAATCGGTGGTGTTGTTGAAGCTGTTTTCGAAATCATGTCCAGACAGGGGTTTGTTGTTCGAAATGAAATCTTGTAACGTAAAAACATTCAAACCTATTTCATTGGAGAGAAAAGAATGTAATTCCAACGGATTGGTATCGTAGAAATCGCTTGCTCCTTTTCCGCATTCGAAGAGAATGGTTGGCTTGTGGGCTGCAAGCAAATTCTTTGCTCCTTTTAACACTCCGAACTCGGCACCTTCCACATCTATTTTCACAAAGTGAATGGGCGTTGTGGTTGGAATAACATCGTCGAGCAATTTCTTCTCAACGGTAATCTCTTCAATTTCCGGATTGTCGATATCATATCTGCGACGTTTGATACCGCTGTATGCAGGCGCGTTTTTCACCCATTGAAAGGTTGTTTCTCCGGATGAATTTGATAAAGCGTAGGGGAAAATAGCCGCTCTGTTCTTGTATTTCGCACTGAGTAGATTAAATAGCGAAGGAATGGGTTCAAACGCGAAGTGCTTTCCTTGCGGAGCGAGCTTCAGCATGAAGTTCAGCATTTCACCTTTATGACAACCGATGTCGATGCAATTGTGGTTGGAAAGAATTCCCTCTTTCATAATCCGACGTGTAAGTCGATCGTACTTCAGATTTTTCGTTAAATCGAAATGAAGAAATATGAGTAGTTCCCTTACTGCGTCTTTAATCTGGCTCACACTAAATTTTTTATAAAAATAGGAAACATTTCCAATGAAAATGGAAGAATGTTGCTTGAGTCCGAAGGACGAGGGCAACTTCGTTGCGAAGGCAAATGGCTTTGCGAGGGTCCGAAGGACGAGGGCGAAATGCTTCGCGAGGGCAAATGGCTTTGCGAGGGTCCGTTGGACGAGGGCGAATGCTTCGCGAGGGTCCGTTGGACGAGGGCGAATGCTTCGCGAGGGTCTATTGGACGAGGGCAACTTCGTTGCGAGGGTCTTCGACGAGAAAATAGCTCTTGAGTATGTTCGAACATACTTGACATTGGTGTTTTAATGTTGTATATTAGATCTCATCAATGTCGCTCTGGCGTTGGTGTTTAGCCGATAAATTATTAATGCAGTACGAAGCTGTTTCCGCGAGGGAATAGTTTTTTTGTGCTTTAAAACGTTATTTAAAAAATGAATTTCACCAAAGTTGAATACTACGGCATGTTAAACACGTGCAACATTATGTTGGGTAACAACACCGCGAAGGAAATTAAAACCTCGAAGTATCCGTATATTAAAAAGAAGCCTGCCGGAATATCGTATTTCGAATTTATTGAACTGGTTACGCGCTACTTTGAAGCGTTGGAGCATTACGAGCAGTGCATTCTTTTAAAGGACTATACGGAAAGGCTGAATCTAAGCTTGCCTCAGTATTGCGCGTGTCCCTTCCCTATTTACACCAAGGTGTATAAGGTTCGCTTACCGAAGTGCACGTGTTGTGGGAAGAAGGTATTGGGAGCACGGTTTTTTGAATGAAAGATTCAAAACTCATTCTCATTCTCTTTGTGTTTCTCATTCTAACCCACAATCTCTATTTAGAAACAGAGTGAGAAAGAGAAACGGAATGAGGGAATAAAGAAAGTCCGATCAATCGGACTTTTGAAAAGTATGTTTGAGCATACTCTACAAACCTCATTATCCTTGTGTTTCTCATTCTAATCTCAAATCTCTTTTTAGAAACAGAATCAGAATGGGAAACAGAATGAGTGTAATAAAATTCCTATCGAGTGGAAAGTCTATTCGAATAGACTTTTGAAAAGTATGATGCATCATACTCTGCTGAAGAGTCCGTTCGAGAGGACTGAAAATAAATAGTACACTCAAGTATACTCAACGCTTCCGCTTTCTGTTCACATGATATTCTTCAACGGCTTCGGCGGTGGTGAGCCAATTGCGACCGTCTTTGTGGCCAGCGATTTTTCCTTGACGAATGAGTAAGCTTAAATATTCTTGTCCGTATGGAAGAGAGATCTCTTCCACAATGTCGGAGATGGGACGATAGCCGTCGTGGGTGTTATCTAAATGACTCAAGTAAATATCTAACGATCGCTCCAAAGCCTGTAATACTAGCAGCACTAATTTCTCGTAGTTTCCCTGATTGCCCTTGTTTAATGCGTCGTAATACTTCTTTCGATCTTGTTGCAAAATAATGGCAGGCGGATAGCCAGCACTCATTAAAATAAGGTTGAACATAAGCCTTACCGTTCTTCCATTTCCATCGAAAAAAGGATATATCCAAACCATTCTGTGATGAAAGATTGTGGCGCGAACTATTAAGGGTAGTTCCTTTTCTTCATTCACCCAATCTATTAATTCGTCCATGAGTGCATCTACCTTCAAGGCATTCGGAGGCGTGAAATTCGCTCCAGTAATACGAACGCCCGCATTGCGATAACGACCAGCATATTCCTTTTCAATGCGCTGCAATACCAATTCGTGTATGTGAAGAATGTCTTTAGACTTCATTCGGTATTTTGAATTTACCATGGTCTCAAGAACTTGAATGGCCTCATGGTGATTCAACGTTTCAAAATGTTCCCGCAACGACTTTCCTCCTACCGTTAATCCGTCAGACAATATGATGCGTGTTTCCTGAAGGGTTAGCGTATTTCCTTCTATTCCGTTTGAGTGATAAGTCCATTCCATCATTAAGCTCTCACGCAATTTCTCAATTGCAATGGCAGGAATCGGGCGCATTTTAGACAATCGCACTTTCTTCGCTTCAACGCGTTCCAGCAGTGATTGCACTTTTTCTATTCCCCAAGGGTTGGTTTGCCAGTTCATGGTGCAAATATCGGTAACAGCGAATATATTCCAATACCGATATTAAATTATTTTTTCGCTTTGCGAGGGCGAATTATTCGCGAGGGTCCGAAGGACGAGGGCACATGGCTGTGCGAGGGGTCCGAAAGACGAGGGCAACTTCGTTGCGAGGGCACATAGCTGTGCGAGGGTCCAAAGGACGAGGGCAACTTCGTTGCGAAGGTCTTTGACGATTATGGATAGTTTATTTGAAATACTTGAGTATTCGTTTCCGATTCTCTTGGGATTGATTGTTCTTGTGATGTCTGAGTCGTGAATATTATCTCAATTTTCTTTTTTTGGTTTCAAGAAATTCTCTCCAGTTACTACGTTCTTACCTGTTTTGGCTTCTAAGGCTTTTAACTTCAACTGTCGGCAAATTGTCGACAGTTCAAAACAATCATCAGTTTTTACTCTTAGTTTTATCTTAAACCAGTAATCTCTCGTTTTAACACTTTCCGTTAGAACTTCTATTGTGTCAATAAAAGAAAAATACCTAATGGAAACCCACCCATACCCCGGATAGCAGTGGAAAGCCTTTGAGCGAAGCGAAAAGCTTGGAACGAATAGCCGGAAAAAGGTCTAAAAAAAAGGTAAGAGAGGTTAAGAAAAGGTAAGAGAAGAGAAAATAATCAGGTCGAAATATCTTTCGGCCAAATGAAATGAGGAAAGCTATTTGAAGATTCGCGGATCGAAAGCAAGACGCTCCTTCGAGATGATTTCAATTTTATGGGCGTCCTGATGATAGGGATTGATGAGTAAATTGAATTCTTGTGGAACTATGCTGCTTGGGACTTTCAAGACAGGGGCTTTCAATTTTTGGACAAATGAGTCGCCCAAGTTCTGCGTAAAAACAGAAGGCGGATGGGCGTTCCAATTCTTTGGAAGATCGGCAATGGATAACGCCTGAATCTTCAACGTATCTGGAATTTCAATTTCAACCAAATAGCGATCGGTTGGAATTTCCATTACTCCATTCAAATGCGCAGTAATCTCGAGTAAAGCAAGCGCTCTACTTTCTGAAGTATAGACCATTCGCGTGTGCTCGCTGTTCCAACGAAAACTTGAAGACATGGATGCGCCAATGCCCTTCAAGGTATCTTTCAAATACTTCTTGCGATCTATTCTATAAACCAACATTATGCGAAGTTTCCGTATTCTATTCTATTCAAACACTTGCGCACTTCCGCAACACCGGAAAGGGTGTCGAAGAGCGACTGCGGTGTAATGCCGTTCAAAGATTGATTCGGCATTTCCAACCAGCGATTGAATTTCTCTTCTTCGTTGTTGAAGACCTCTTGGCCAAACGAGAATAATTCAGATATGGCTACAACCAGTTCAGACTCTTTGCTGTTTAGAACAGCTTCTTGTCTTTTATTTAAATTGTAGGTTGTCTGCGCTATGCCCAAGACACCCAGTAAAAATTTAATGGGTCTTTGCATGCGCTCGCTAAGTTCGTCTATGGTGGAATAAGGCAAGCCTTTTCGAATGATTTCTATTCTTCCCAAGCTGTTGCCATAAGCCATGGCGCTTTCTTGAAGAACCGATTTTTTGGAATTGGAAGATTTCATGAGTAGCAATTATGTTGCTAATATAAAGCAATTTTGCTTTGTTTTAGAAAATAGTTATTGGTTAGGAAAAGGAAATTTCTTCACGAAGGCACATGGCTGTGCGAGGGTCCAAAGGACGAGGGCAACTTCGTTGCGAAGGCAAATGGCTTTGCGAAGGCAAATTGCTTTCAAAGCTCACGCTGCAAGAACTTACCTGTAATACTTTTTTTCGCCTTAGAGACTTGCTCTGGCGTGCCGGTGGCGACAACGTTTCCGCCGCCTTCACCGCCTTCTGGGCCCATGTCTATGATGTAGTCAGCGCTTTTAATGACGTCCATGTTGTGCTCAATGACCAAGACGGTGTTGCCGCGTTCAACCAGTCTATTCAACACATTTAAAAGCATTTGCACGTCTTGAAAATGAAGTCCAGTTGTGGGTTCGTCTAAAATGTAAATGGTCTTACCGGTGTCGCGTTTCGCTAATTCGGTTGAGAGTTTCACACGCTGTGCTTCTCCCCCGCTTAACGTTGTGCTGTGCTGTCCGAGTGTGATGTATCCCAATCCAACGTCGTTCAAAGTCTTCAGCGTGTTGTAAATGTTTCGGTGATTTTCGAAAAATCCAACGGCTTGCTCAACGGTCATGTTCAACACATCGGAAATGGTTTTTCCGTT
>CAMDFE010000079.1 GCA_945897395.1 Chryseobacterium gleum
GCTTCGTAATGCCACAAAACTGTTGCATTGTCGGCTAGTGGTTCAAGTTTGCGGAACAAGTCGAGCAAGCACTTCGAACTACTTGTATTGAAGTATTCCAAATGAACATGAAATTCTGTTTTAGCCGGTGAAGATTTCACCCATTCGCCCATCCACTCAATTAGCGGTTTGTAGAAGTCTAATGCGTTTTCAGGAATAGATCTTCCTTTCAATTCTAAAATACCTCCAACTGCATTGAAATGCACATGCGGAGATTTAGGCGATGCTTCTCGAAGGATTGAATTCATGAGTGCAAGATAGAAAATTCTTCGAAGCAAAATTAAGGGAGTATATTTGTTTACGAAATATTCTTATGGACAACACCAAGGAGTGGTTTGCATCGTGGTTCGATTCTCCCTTTTACCGCGAATTATATGCACACAGATCAGGAGAGGAAGCCAGAGCTTTTATTTTGAGTTTAATTGAGAAATTGAACATGCCTGCCTATTCAAGTGTGTTGGATGTTTGTTGCGGGAATGGTAGGCATAGCGCTGTTTTCAGCGAGAAGTCGTACAGTGTAGTTGGGATAGATATTAGTGAAAAAAGCTTAGAAGAAGCCAAGGCAAGAAATTTAAAAAACACCAAATTTCACAATGCAGACGCGCGGTATTTTGAATTGCATGAGCGATTCGATTGTGTGTTGAATTTATTCACAAGTTTCGGCTATTTTGAAACAACGGAAGAACACGTTGAAATGCTTCAGCGTATTTACGAGCATTTGAATGACAAAGGTGTTTTCGTCTTCGATTTTTTCAATGCTGAAAAAGTACGATTATCTGGCAATGAAGACCGCAAGGTGGTGAAAGACGGAGCCGAGTTTCACATAAAGAAAGAGATCACCAACAATCGCGTAATAAAGCACATTCGCATTCAGAAGGAATCGGCACGCATGGATTTTCAAGAATCGGTAGCGTTGTATTCGAAGGAGCAATTGGTTGAAATGTTTGAAGTATTAGGATTTAAAAATATAAACACATACGGAGATTATGAGTTGGGGTCGTTTGACTCAGCGAATTCGGATCGTTGCATAATTATTTGTTCGAAGTAATGGAAAGTTCATTTTGGATTTCGGTATTGTCGCTGTTTGGCGCGTCTATGTTAGGAGGGGCATTGGCACTTTTATGGAAGATGAAAAACAACCAATGGTTGAAATTGCTTTTGTCTTTTAGTGCGGCGTATTTGTTGGGATTAACGGTGTTGCATTTGTTTCCTGAATTGTATCATTCAGACTGTGAATATGCGGGTTGGTTTGTCATAGCTGGATTCTTACTTCAAGTTGTTTTAGACTTTTTCTCTCACGGCGTAGAGCACGGACATGCGCATACGCACGATCACATTTCGGGATCTTTTTTGTTTTTGGTCATGGCCTCTTTGTGGATTCATGCGTTCATTGAAGGCATGCCATTCGGAGCAGATGCGCATGTTCATGCGGAAGATGTTGCGGGAGTGGCTCACGGACACGAAGGCCACGATCACAACAATCCTTTGTTATTGGGAATTTCAATGCATAAGATTACCGAAGCGTTTGTTTTGGCCTCGTTGTTTTTACATGCGGGGGTGAAGAGAGCAAAAGCGTGGTTCTTGCTTGTCTTATTCGCTTGCATAGCGCCTCTTGGCGCAGCGTTTCACTTGTTCGTCGACTCTCAAGGCTGGGATGTCGATGGCTGGTGGTACACGGCTATGATTGGCGTGTTAATCGGAATCTTGCTTCACGTTTCCACCATCATCCTTTTCGAAAGCGAAGAAGGACACTCTTTCAACTGGAAAAAATTCGTCATGGTCTTGTTGGGGATTGCGAGTGCGGGACTGCTAGTGTAAGACTATTTCCCTTCGGGATATATCCACAACGTGGATCAGTCCGCTAGCGGATAAGTCCCTTCGGGATAGGTCCACTCTGTGGATCAGTGCGCATAGCGGATATATCCCTTCGGGATTGGTCCTGAAAGGATTTGTCCCTCCGGGATTTGTCCACGAAGTGAATAAGAAATTCCTAATGCTTAATTACAACTTCAGTGCTGTTACCTTATCTCAGCAAATCCCGGGATTTCAAATTTTGCAATACAGTCATTTGCTGGATTGCCAATTGGTTTAGTTTAACAAGCCTTTCTTTTTGATCTAACTTCTCTTGAATAAGCAATGAATTAATATTCTCTAAATTCGAAAGACAAATAAGTTCATTCATACTCGCATAGTCGCGAATGTTACCTTGAAGACTTGGGTTGCGATCTCTCCATTTGCGAGCGGTAAATCCAAATAATGCGACATTCAATAAATCAGCTTCATTGGCATAAATAGCATTCACTTGATCATTGCTAAGCAATTTTGGAACAATGAAATCCTTGATTGCTTGTGTGTGAATGTGATAATTCACTTTAGCCAATTCTCTTTTTACCGACCAACCAAGATCTTTAGACTCTTGATGTTTTAATCTTTGAAATTCTTGGATCAAATAAATTTGAAACTCAGGACTTAGCCACATGGCGAAATGCAATGCAATGTCTTTGTGGGCGTATGTACCTCCATATCTGCCAGATTTTACAGTTAATCCTTTTGCAGCTGTTCGACTGATCCATTGACCAACGGACATAGTAAATCTGTTTACGCCTGAATCTTTTTCAATTACACCGAATTCGGGGTAATTAAAATTAACATTATGAATTCTTTCCCATATCGATAAATACTCAAGAGTGTTCTTATTGGTTATCCATTTACTTATTAGGCCGCTTCCTTCTTTGAATCCCGAAGAAATATCGGTTAGAGAAATAAAATCATTTTCGTTGAATTGAATAATTGAAATTTCCGTTGTTTGAACCTTAATCTTTGCCATTTTTTTTAGCCACAAAGTTGAATTGACCTTTTGGCATAAACACTAATTTTTATATGCAGGTTATATGCTGTTTATTCGGCGGAACTTCGTTGTTGGAACTACGTTGTTTGAACTTATTTGTTTTTAGTTTCCGGAACGGTCATCACACATAGTGTGTCATCACAAAGTGTCATCCTTCAAGGAAGGTCATCGCCAAAGGTGTCATCGCCTGCGTGAAACAAAAAAGCCGCTCGAAAGCGGCTTCCCTGTTGTTTAGGTAATTATTCACAGAGTGAATGCTGATTTAAGCAATGCTTAATTTCTTCTCTAAATCTTCAAGATATTTTCTGAAGTGTTTGTCGGTTTCTTGTAAGTTGTTAACTGTGCGACAAGCGTGAAGTACAGTCGCGTGGTCTTTTCCGCCGCAATGAGCACCAATACTTGCCAAACTGCTCTTCGTCATCTTCTTCGCGAAATACATCGCAATCTGACGCGCCTGAACAATCTCGCGCTTACGTGTCTTGCTCTTCAACAACTCAATAGGTAAGTCGAAGTAATCACACACAACTTTCTGAATATAATCAATGCTAACCTCACGCGCCGTGTTCTTCACGAACTTATCAATCATCTGCTTCGCAAGATCAAGCGTAATCGCTTTCTTGTTCAATGAAGATTGAGCAATCAAAGAGATTAATGCTCCTTCTAGTTCACGAATGTTCGTGGTAATGCTGTAAGCCAAGTACTCAACAACTTCATCTGGAAGATCAATTCCGTCTGCATACATCTTCTTGCGAAGAATAGCAATACGCGTTTCCAAAGATGGACATTGCAAATCTGCGCTCAATCCCCACTTGAAGCGAGACAACAAACGTTGCTCCATGCCTTGCAATTCAACCGGTGGCTTGTCACTTGTTAAAATGATTTGCTTACCTGTTTGGTGAAGGTGGTTGAAGATGTGGAAGAATACATCTTGCGTCTTCTCCTTTCCAGCAAAGAAATGAACGTCGTCTATGATTAACACATCCATCATTTGATAGAAGTGTGAAAAGTCGTTGATGGTTCCGTTCTTAACCGCATCTATGAATTGGTGCGTAAACGTTTCACTGTTTACATACAATACTGTTTTTTCGGGATACTTGTTCTTAATCTCTAATCCAATAGCGTGAGCTAAGTGAGACTTACCGTAACCAGTGCTTCCGTATACCAACAAAGGGTTGAAAGCAGTTCCGCCTGGCTTGTTAGCCACCGCATAACCCGCACTGCGAGCCAAGCGGTTGCAATCGCCTTCAACGAAATTCTCAAATGAATAATTCGGATTCAAGTTTGAATCGATATTCAATTTGCGAAGACCAGGAATAATAAACGGATTCTTAATTGGAACATCGTCAAGATCCAATGGCATTGCAACAGGCGCGTTCTTAACGGCTTTGCGATTACTAGTAGGAACCTTAATGGTGTATGGAGCGTTCGAAGCCTGATTGTTTTCCATAATAATGGAATACTCTAGGCGTCCTTCAGTTCCTAATTCTTTGCGAATGATCTTTTTCAAAAGAGTCACGTAGTGCTCCTCCAACCATTCGTAGAAAAACTGTGAAGGGACTTGAATCGTTAAAACTTTGTTTTCAAGTTTAACGGGTTTAATCGGTTCGAACCAAGTTTTGAATCCTTGCGGACTTACATTGTCTTTAATGATACTTAAACAATTCTGCCAAACTTGATTGAAATCGTTAGTCATAATACTACTGCGTATAAAAAAGGTTAATCGTCTGTTTAGGTTTCGGTCAGCAACGAATATGCTTCGTTTTTCTCGGACTACAAAAGAAATGTAAAAAAAGTGAAAAAAAAACTTCTTTGCCTATTGACTTATGGAAATTTTTGGTGTATTACTGTAAGCCCTTTGTTTGAAAGATTGTTCGAAAGATTCTACGAATAAAAATCATTACCGAAAATTAAATAATTTCTTTGTTGGTATGAAAATTCAAGATCGCATCTTTCATTCCAAATTTACTGTAAGATATTCAGAAACCGATCGCATGGGTTATTTATATTACGGTCATTACGCGGCTTATTTCGAAGTGGCTAGGGTAGAGGCTCTCAGAGAGTTGGGTGTCGTGTACAAAGATCTTGAAGATGAAGGAATTCTTCTTCCCGTTAGAACCTTCAACATACTTTATAAAGCTCCTGCGCATTACGATGATCTTGTTGAAATTCAAACTCGCATTGCACAGTTCAGCGGGACACGCATTTTGTTCTCTTTCGAAACGTATCGCGACGAAACTTTATTGAATACAGCAGAGGTAGAATTGGTGTTTGTTGACAAAGCAACCGGCAGACCTTGCAAAGCCCCTGAACAAATTGTTTGTTTACTCGAAAATTAATTCGCCACTTCCGTTGCGAACGAGATCGTAAAGATTTGGTATCTGATTAAGCACAACGTTACCAGAATCGTCGATTCGCACAAAAGCATAGCTCGTTGCATTAGCGTATATCGGTTGAAGTGATCCGTTGTTAATGTAAACCTGATTCGCATGCAACGATTCAGCATGAATAATCCCGTAGGCATCTGAATACAATTCGGCAACTTGAACCGTGCCTTTCAAATACGAATCATTAGCACCCGCCGGAGAGCCGCAATAGATGGTGTCACAATTCAAGTTCAACTCAATCTTTCCGTTCGCATGCTTGTTCTCTATCACAAGTTTACGTGCTTTCATTTCATTCAATGAAACAACACTTCCAGTGCTGAAATTTTGAATGTTAGTTATTGAATCGAAATACAACTTCACCGTTATTTCGTGTTCAAACGATCGAAGAAAATTACACGTGTTCACGTTTTCAATTTTCAATAAACCGTCTGAAAGTTGAGCATCTATTTTCGGAAGCAGATTCTTTGGACCAGTAATTTCAATTCCACAAAAATTCGTGTCAACCAATTCGTATTTTAAATTGCTATTCAATTCTAGTTTGGTGAAGCATCCTAAATCTCTTGTTTCGGTTTGAACTTCTCCTGCCGTTTTAAAGCAATCGGGAGCGTTCTCTTTGTTGCACGAACAAAAAGTCAGCACAAGGCCCAGCAGGCTTAGCTTATAGACGATAGCCAAATCCAATTTCACCATAATCTGCTTTTGCAAAATGTGTTTTTAATCCGAATTGAATGAACCAATGTTTGTCTTTCGGTGCATGACGAATGATTACGCGCTGATAAACCGGCGTTGTTTCAGCCCATTTGTCCCAAATGTAAATGCCTTGAACAATGCGCAATTGTGTATTGCCGAAATTCTGACAAAAAGTAGGTCCTACTCCCAGTTGAAAAACCGAACGATTGTTCGGTTGCACGCCATCTCTGTTTTCCATTAACGGAATTAATGAACTATTGAACATGAGATCAGCTGTTAATCCGAACGAGTGCTTCACGCGCGAAGTACGAAAATCCCAACCCGCGCTTAAAAGATGAATGGGATACTTCTTTCCATAGGGCTGCATAACTTCTTTCCATCCTTGCGTGTAAGAAAGACTGTAGTTGTATTTGCTTAACAAGCGCAGCAAAAGAATTTCATGCTCTTCATCTTTTCTCGGAGCCTTCGGTTTGATTAAAGGCTGAACACCTAGCGTAAGCGCCATAGTATTCGTCCCGAGATTCGGTAATTGAAAGGCGCCGTTTGAAAAATGGGTGACGCGAATTCCCAATTTGTATTGAAGATTTTCGGTTTGAAAAATTTCCTGATCGAAGCCAATACTCAATGCAGCATTGACATGCGAACCTAAAACAGGCGCTTGGTAATTCGACTGAAGATTCCAAATTTTCGTGGTGTAACCCAAGCCAATACCCAAGTTGATGAACTTCTTGTTTGAAGGACGCTCGCCAAAGATTCTGCGGTTGGTAGGGAACTGATTCCAGAAACTCAGCGAGAATTGTTGTCCCAATTGTTGAATATTCCCAGTGTTGATGTAGGTAAAATCTACACCCTGATAAGGATTTCCGTAAGGCCTTGAATAGAGTCTAT
>CAMDFE010000080.1 GCA_945897395.1 Chryseobacterium gleum
CGAATCCTACTTCGTAACCACTAGGGCCCAAATAGACACCTCTCTCCAACAAAAATCTATGAAAAGGTGCAAACAATTGACCGCTGTTTTCAGGAATTTCATCCATACGACGAATAGCTTTTTCCTTCGAGAAAGAAACCCAAAAAATACTTCCCATATTGAAAATACGGAAGATGTAATTCTTTTGATCGGCATGCGCTTGAATAGCACTTACCATCTTCACTGTCTTTCTTTCTAACTCTTCGTAGAACCCGGGCTTCGCACATTCTTTTAATTGTGCGAGACCAGCTGCCATAGCTACTGGATTTCCAGAAAGTGTTCCCGCCTGATAAACCGGACCGTCTGGAGCAATCTGAGACATAATTTCTGCGCTTGCACCGTACGCACCTACAGGCATTCCGCCACCAATGATCTTTCCAAATGCAAGAACGTCGGGCTGAATTCCGTAATAACCTGAAGCTCCTTCAAAACCTATACGAAATCCGCTTATGACCTCATCGAATAATAACACTATTCCCTCGCGTGTACAGACCTCACGAAGGTGTTTCAAAAAAACACCGTCCTGAATAAGCAGACCGTTGTTTGCAGGAACGGGCTCAATAGCGACAACTGCAATTTGTCCGCGGTACATTTCAACTGCCGCATCGAATGCTTCAATATCATTCAACGGAACAACAATTGTTTCGTTGACATAGGCCTGCGGAATTCCGGCGCTGCTTGATGTTCCCAAAGTTGCCAAACCGCTTCCAGCTTTAACCAAAAGCGCATCTACATGTCCGTGATAACATCCTTCAAACTTCAGCACCTTATCTCTTCCAGTATAACCACGAGCTAAGCGAATAGCGCTCATAGCGGCTTCCGTTCCGCTACTTACAAATCTTATCTTCTCTAAGTATTTGTGATGTTGTAAAATGAAGGAAGCCAATTCGTTTTCTTCTCTAGTCGGCGCACCGAAACTCGCACCCTTCGCGGCTGTTGTGCAAATAGCTTCTGTTACCGCGTCGTTGGCATGTCCTAAAATAAGCGGTCCCCATGAGCAGCAGAAATCAATGAATTCATTTCCATCGGCATCCCAAACATGAGAACCTTTTCCTCTTTCGAAAAAAACTGGATTTCCTCCTACTGATTTGAATGCTCTTACTGGAGAATTCACTCCACCTGGAAAATACTTCTTCGCTTCCACAAAAAGTGCCTCGCTGTTGCTCTGTTTCATGATGCAAACTTACGCTTGAACGAGAAAAACAACGTACTTTCGTTAACCACATTTTTCAACTTGAAATACAGTTTCACCCTTCTCTTATTTTTGATTGCTTCCTTTGCTGTAGCAATTGACTTCCCTATTGAGTCCATTCAAAAACTAAGAAAACACGGAATAACCGTTTCTCCCGAATGTGGTGTTTACCCGAATAGCATTTCCGTCTCCTTTGAAAACGAATCTTCCTTCAACATTTCCTTTAAACTTGGAACCTCTGATTCTATTGGCTTTCAGAGATACAAGAACCCCATTCAACTTAATCAGAACACGTATATTCAAGTTAAACTTGAGGGATCAGGTGCACCTAACACCATTTTTATCGGGACATTCATTGTGGGAAGGAATCATACCCTTCCTGTTATCTGTTTGAAGGTTAATCCAAAAGAATTTTTTCCTCCGACTGGAATTTATGACGGAAAGCTTATTGTTGCAGGCTCAAACGTAACCCCACCACCCGAGGCAGGGAACCAATTCATTGGCAATTCATGGAAGAAGAACCCAATACCTTGTTTCGCTCAATTCTTTTACAACAATAAATTGGTTGAAGCTACCGCCTGTCATGTTAAAACCTTCGGCGGATGGACGCTCGGACTTCCAGAAAAATCGCTTCACCTTTATACCGACACGCTCATTGGAAAGAAGGAGTTCGAATATAAATTTTTCAAAAACAAACCCTACAACGAATTCGAACATTTGGTTTTAAGAACAAGCGGAAGTGACCAAAATTTCACACGCTTCAAAGACATTAGCATATCGAGTTTTGCATCAGAACTCATGGTCGACTATATGGATTACCAGCCGGCTATTTTGTATGTCAACGACAGTTACTTCGGGATTATTAACCTTCGTGAAAAAATTAATAAGGAGTATCTCGGATACAATCACAATGCAGCCAAGGACTTCACCCAGCTGCTCGAGCAAGAAGGTGGAAACTCGAAAGATTACCAATCGTTAAAGGCCTTTGCTGCCGCGCATTACGCCGATTCAAACTTCCCCGAGGAAATTGAGAAGTTGATGGATTTGGAAGATTATTTCAATTACAGCTTTCTCGAAATTTATATCGCGAATGTCGATTCGCGAGGGAACATACGCTATTGGAAAGACGCTTCATCGGAAAACAAGTGGCGTTGGATTTATTACGACGGTGATTTAGGCTGTGCCGGAAATTTCCACCGCCAGAATTTCTTGTCAGAACGAATAAGTCCTGTCCAAACCGATTGGTACAATCCTACTTGGGCCACCCACCTTCTTCGCTACACTACCTTAAACCCTGACCTTCGCAATCGCTTTATTCAGCAGACCTGTCTGCTCATGAGCACGTTCTTGCATAAGGACTCTGTTGTGAATCGAGTAGATCAATTTGCCAACGCCATTGCGCCAGAGATTCCGTATCACGTGAATCGATTTCCAATTGAACAAAAAGAAACTGAAAAAGGTTGGCGGAACCACGTAAGTAATTACAGAAGGTTTTGGGAAATCAGACCCGTATCTATGCACCGTCATGTAAAAGAAACTTTTGGACTAGGAGACTCTGTGCATCTTTTATTGACTACTAATATTCCGAATGAAAAATTATTAATTATCAATGAATCGAAGCTTCATTTCAATAAAGTCGAAGGAGATTTCTTTGCCAATATCCCATTGCCACTTGCGGTCTCTGAGCATTCATTCCCATACGTATTCAACCAATGGAGCGATGGAGTTAAAGACAAAAAACGCGTTTTAGATTGTTCAGCTTCTCTTGCAATTGAAGCCACATTCACTCACGCGCCTCCCTCTGAACTGAAAGGTAAATTGCACATCCGCAGATTCGGAAGTGAAATGAGGGCGAAGAGTCCAATGAAGTGGATTGAAATCATTAATCAAACTAGCGAACCCATAGAACTAAGTGGAATTGTACTTTACGATTCTCCGAATGGAATTGTTGACTCTCTTGCTTTGGGTGCAACAGCGCAAACGCTTGCACCTCTGAGCTCAGCTATCTTTGTAAGTCGTGCTCACACCAACGCTATTATTGAAGCGCTTCAACTTCCAAATGGAACAAGTATTTACCCGGTCGACTTTCCAGCGGGATTCAACCAATCACATTCCTTCTATTTAGGCGACAAAGAGAACGCTGTGATCGACAGTATGCTCGTTCAATTTCCAGACTCTATTTTTACACATGGTAAGCATTTCGTTTGTTTCTTTGACGAAAATGGAAATACCTCTTACGATCGAGTTACGCAAAAAACAAAATTCGACTGGGACGTAAAAGAAATTAAATCGACAAAACCAATGATGAGTGACCTGAGTGAACTTCCTTTGTGGATCTATTTGAGCAATGGTTTTGCTTTATTGCTTTATGTGTTATTGGCTTTTTCCAAAAAAATAAAATGGCGCGATGCTATTCGATATTTCGCATTCACCGCTTTGGCTATTGGACTTCTCTATTGGGCATACAAGGGCGTTTCTATTCAAGAAATTGTAGGGCAAATTCTTAATACCCATTGGATCTGGATTGTAGCAGCTTTGGTGCTTGAATATGTATCTGTCATGTTCAGAGGAATTAGATGGAATCAACTGTTGAAACCTCTCGGTCATAAGGCAAACACCTGGAATGCCATACACGCTGTTGCCTTTGGTTACTGCATGAACGATGTGGTTCCTCGCAGTGGAGAAGTGGCACGCTGCACCCTACTTTTCAAATCAGATAAAATTCCAGTTTCCACTTTGGTTGGAACCGTTATAGTAGAGCGTGTTCTTGACATGGCTATGTTCGGATTACTTCTGCTCACAGGAATTTTACTATTACCGAGCACTCTCTCTTCACTCATGGACGAAACGAAAAGTCCCGGGTTCACCATGGAATTAGGAATTGCATTGCTCCTTCTTGCAATCATTGGAATTTTAGTATTGCGCTATATTTTAAAGCATAGTTTCAAAAATAAATTCATTGAGAAATTCGCTGCATTTATTCGCGGCACATGGAGAGCTTTTTTAAGTGTTGGAAAAATTGAAGGCAAAGTCACTTTCATTCTTTTAACCGTTGGAATTTGGACGGCATGGTTGTTCATGACATGGTTCAACTTGTTAGCTATTCCTGGATGCGAGCACATGGGACTGAACGAATCTATTTTCCTTTTGATTTGCGCAAGCTTGGCCATGTTAGCGCCAACTCCAGGCGGATTGGGAGCATTTCATTCCATAACCATCATTGGATTTATTGTTTTAGGATACGCAGATGAAGGGAATGCGTCTACCTCACTTTTAGGCTTAACCTTCGCGACGGTTTCTTGGTCGACCAGAACGCTTATGGAAATTGGATCTGGACTTGTTGGTTTCTTCATTGTATCATACCGAATAAAAAATGGAAAAACTGCTTCAGCAAATTAATGAATGGCGTGAAGCTGGAGAAACCATTGTATTTACCAATGGTGTTTTCGATATTTTGCACGTCGGACATGTAACCTATTTGGAAAAAGCTGCTGCGCTTGGCAGCAAGCTAATTATCGGCGTCAATAGCGACGCTTCAGTGCGCAGCTTGAACAAAGGGCCTGAACGTCCGATTAACCCGGAATGGGCCCGTGTACGCGTGCTTGAAGCACTTCGCTGTGTAGATGCCGCAATCGTATTTTCTGACCACACTCCTCTTGTACTTATTCTTGCTATTCAGCCCGATATTTTAGTGAAAGGCGGCGATTACAATCCAGATGAAACCGACGAATCGAACAAGACGTACATGGTTGGATCGAAAGAAGTGAAGGCTTCCGGTGGAACAGCGATTGCTATTCCTTTGGTTGAAGGATTTTCAACAACGAATATTCTCAGTAAGCGTTAAGCTTTGGAAATCTTAGCCATACTCGCAAGTCTTGCCTACACCGTTCTCTATCTCTTAGAATCCGCGTGGTGCTGGCCTTTGGCTATTATCGGTAGCGCAATTTATTTTTATTTATGTCGAAAAGCCAACCTGCAAGGAGAGAGCTGGCTACAATTGTTCTACGTTGGCTTCGCGGTGTATGGTTGGATAAACGCAACCGCTGCTTTTAACCATCCTGCATGGAAGCTATCACATCACATTCTTTTTTTATTCGGAGCAATTATTCTGTGGCAATTGCTTTTTCTTATCTTGAAAAAAAGAAATTCGGCACTTCCTCAGCTCGACGCATTTGTTTTGGCTTTTGCGCTTGCCGGAACAGTTTTGCAAATTTTATATATTGAAAGCAATTGGTACTACTTCATTGCAGTTAATTCCATTTCTATATATACTTACTGGACACGCGGACTGAAGAAAAGCATTGTGCTTTATCTCGTTTACTTAGGCCTAAGTATTTACGGAATTATTCAGTAAAATCCTCGAAAAGAAAATCGTTGTATGGGAAACGAACAATGTGAATTTCGCGTGCGCGATTGTATAAGATTTCGCGAAATTCTTCCACATGTATTTTCTTCGCGGCACTCATGAACACAACATCTTCAGAACCCATGCGCGACATCCAAGATTCTTCCAATTCCTCAAGCGAATAATTCTCAATGGTCTTGGGTGTTAAGTCGTCTTCCTCTTTTTCAATAAATGAATAAGCATCTATTTTGTTAAAAGCAAGAATCATGGGCTTGTCACCCGCTCCAATTTCTTGAAGTGTTTCCATAACAACCTTATAATGATCTTCAAATTGCGGATGAGAAATATCTACAATATGCACCAATAAATCTGCCTCGCGAACTTCATCTAACGTGCTCTTGAACGATTCTATCAATTGGTGAGGGAGTTTCCGAATGAAACCCACTGTATCACTTAACAACAAAGGCAAATTCTTCACCACAACCTTGCGCACCGTAGTATCTAACGTTGCGAATAATTTATTCTCTGCCAACACTTCACTCTTACTCATCATGTTCATGATGGTAGACTTCCCTACGTTGGTATATCCAACCAAAGCAACACGAACCATGGCCCCACGATTTCCGCGTTGTGTGGTTTTCTGACGGTCAATGACTTTTAAATCTTCTTTCAACTTCGCAATTCGATCACGAATAATTCTTCGGTCTGTTTCAATTTGAAGCTCACCCGGACCGCGCATTCCAATTCCACCTTTCTGTCTTTCCAAGTGCGTCCACAAACGCGTTAAGCGCGGAAGCAAATACTGATACTGTGCTAATTCAACTTGAACTTTCGCATGAGCGGTTTGTGCGCGTGCCGCGAAAATATCGAGAATCAAATTGTTTCGATCTAAAATCTTCACCTTGTGATCATCGTCGTTGAATAAGTTCTCTAGATTACGCAATTGAGAAGGAGAAAGTTCATCGTCGAAGATGACCATGTCTACTTCATTTTCGTAAACGAAATTCTTTATCTCTTCAATCTTTCCAGAACCCACGAAGGTTCTGTTATCCGGATGATCAAGACTTTGCCAATAGCGCTTCACACATAACGCGTCGGCTGTGGTAGCCAAGAAAGCCAACTCGTCCAGATACTCTGTCAGAACATCAATGTTCTGTCGCTTATTCACTATCCCAACAAGCACACAGGTCTCTTGGGGTTTCTTCGTCTCTTGTAGTTTTGCCATTTTATCTTCCCGACAACTTCATGCAGTATGC
>CAMDFE010000081.1 GCA_945897395.1 Chryseobacterium gleum
ACTTGCGCAGCATCTTTCGAAGAATCTTACGCAGTATCTTGCTTCCAGCATCTTGCTTGCTTCGATTCTGCTATTCGCTGTGACATCTCAAGCTCAACAATACCCACGCAGAACATTATTCATGGTGAATCCGTATGCCGTGAATCCCGCTGCAGCCGGAGTGAATAGAGACATTCCGTTGTATACCACTTATCGCTCCCAGTGGAACGGAACAAATACACATCCGAAAACATTCTTCTTAACAGCGAACAAGCAACTGCCAAATGGATTCGCTATTGGAAGTGTTTTGTTTCAAGACAAGACGGGTGCTTACTCAACCACGTCATTCGAATTTAGTGGAGCCTCACACATTGCCATTAATCGCAAGCAGTCTCTTGCTTTTGGAATCAGCGGTATAGGAACGCAATATGTTTTCGATTTGAGCAACGCTGTTGTGCAAGATCCGAATGATCTTGCCTTGGGAGGCGGTGTGCAACAGTCTTCCTTTTCATTGAATGCGAATGCCGGAATGATGCTGTACGGACAGAATTATTTTTTCGGGGTGAGCGTGCCGTATATCCTTCAACCTAAATTAAATTTTGGAAGTGGAAACATCAATGAACGAGTGATTCGACATTACCAATTGATGGGATCATACGAATTCAGTTTAACGAAAGATTTGGGGCTAGCAACGAGCGTCTTTACGAGATTTACAGAGGTGACCCCTATGCAAGTTGACTTGAATGCGATGTTGAATTACAAGCGCGAATTGTGTTTCGGATTAACCTATCGTCCGAAAGCCGCATGGGCCGTCCTATTCGGATGGAAGTTCGAAGGATACTCGCTCTGGTATTCGTATGAAATGAATGCAGGCGTGTCGAAAGCGCTTGGATTTAGCTCACATGAATTCACTTTAGGGTACACCATAAAAGCACCACGCGGATTCCGTCAGAAAACATTAACGCAAAAACGCGGACTTTTAACGTTGTAGTTATTATATTCGTGGCTATGAAAAAAATAGCATTGTTATTCTCTCTTATTTGTGCCATTCAAATAAGTGCGCAAACTTGGCAGGTTGGAAATACAACACTTACTGAAAGTGATGTAGTAACGGGTTTAAGTGTTCCATGGGAAATGGTTTGGGGACCCGATGATTTCATCTGGTGCACCACGCGTGTTGGAAACGTATTGCGAATAGATCCTTCAACAGGAACGTATACTTCAATCCTAGATAAAACATCTTTAATTCCATATAGCGGTAGCAGCGAGCCAGGAATGTTAGGAATGGTTCTTCATCCAGATTTTTTAAACACTCCGAAAGTATACGTGGTGTACAACTACACACAGGGAAATTCGGTAAAAGAGCGTTTGTCTATGTTCGATTGGGACGGAACATCTTTGGTGAATGAAGTTCAATTGATTAACGCGATAGGCGGAAATTCAATTCACAACGGTTCACGTTTGGTAATTAGCCAAGATCAAAAAATAATCATGTCTACGGGTGACACCGGAGACGGCGGAGTGAGTTCACAGAACCTATCTTCGTTGAACGGAAAGATGTTGCGTATTAATTTAGATGGAAGCATTCCTAGTGATAATCCAGATCCAGCTTCTTACGTTTATTCATACGGACACCGCAATTCGCAAGGATTAGCAGTTGGTCCAACAGGAATCATTTATTCATCGGAGCACGGTCAAAACAGCAGCGATGAATTCAATATTATTGAAGCTGGAAGAAACTACGGTTGGCCTACCGTTCAAGGTGCTTGTAACACTACCGCTGAAATTGCATATTGCACAACGAATAACGTTAAAGAGCCGCTAATCGAATGGTCTCCTTGTCGCGCCGTTAACGGAATTGAATACTACAATCACCCTGCAATCCCAGAATGGAATAACTGTATTCTTATGGCTGTGTTGGGCGGAATACCTAATAGTTATGAGCGAATGACAGTTCTGCATTTGAGCGCAGATGGTTTGTCGCTTACAACAGCAGACGTGAGTGGTTCGAACACCAACTCAGATGCATTCTTTCAAAGCTTCAACAAACGTCTTCGCGACATTTGTGTGAATCCACATGACGGTTCTGTATATATCGCATTGAATGGATCATCGTATCCAGGCTCTGGTCCAAACACCATTAAGAAATTCCAAAACTTAGTTTGGGCAGGAATTCAAAACGAAGGTGTTTCTCAGAACTTAAATGTTTATCCAAATCCAGCTTCAGAAAGAGTAACAGTTGAATTCTCTTCGAATCAATTGGGTGGAAATTATTCAGTGTATTCATTCTCAGGAGCATTAATGGCTGAAGGAAAGATTGCAACGTTGAAAAATGAATTGAATGTTTCTGAATGGTCGAAAGGAAATTACTTCGTGGTTTCTGAATCTTCTATTGGAACAACATCTAAGACGTTTATCGTTCAGTAATAAATGAAGAATATTTTTATTTGGAAGACAGCAAAGTGGGTTTCACTTTGCTGTTTTTTTTTTTTTGGTGAGTAATGAATTGTTTGCTCAAATAGTTCCGCGCTCAGAGCCTGTTGAAGTCCTCGAGGATTCTGTATTGGTAACCATAGAGGTTTATGACAGTTACTCCGGATATCCTATTCAGGCAATAGCAAAGAAAGAAAGTCTGTCTTTTAAATGCAATGAATTAGGAAGAGTTTCAATTTATTGCAGAAACAAGCAGTCTATTTATTTTTTTGCTGAAGGTTTTGGCGATCGTGCATTCTTTCTTGAATCGATTGCAGAAGTGAACAAGAACGAAGTCTTTCGTTTAGATATGTATCCCATTTCAAAGCAAATGGAAGCGCTTACTGTTGTTGGTTACAACATCAAGCGCAGTAACCTCAGCACCCCAGCCAGCATTGGACTTGTGAAAGTTAATGCGCATTATGGCGATGGATCTTCTTTACAAAATGCCTTCAATTCGGTTAGCGGCGTGTCTTACGATTCACGTGGTTATGGAGGAAGCACACGCTTGAACATTCGCGGAAGTTTTTTCAGAGCGCCAACTACCATCCGAAATGTCAAGATGTATTGGAAAGGAATAGCATTAACGAGCGCAGATGGACAATCGCCTTTGGAGATTGTAGATCCTTCGAATGTTGCCAACGCGAATATCTTGAAAGGTCCGGGCAGTGGGGTTTGGGGAAATGGAACTGGAGGAGTTGTTCTTTTTACGCCTTTTTCATTGAACCAGTCGGTATATGCAAAGACGCAATACGAACAAGGCGAATTCGGCTACAGTAAATCTGTTTTTCAAGCGGGTGTGAGTAAGAATGGATTCAGTTTAATGGTAAGTCAAGTGAATCAGGAAACGAACGGCTATCGCGATCAAGAAGCGAACAAAAAAGAACAAACCTTAATCGAATTTTCAGCCAATACGAAACGTTGGAAACATTATGTCATGGCCATGCGCTACAAGGGCTATTGGGAATTGCCCGGTGCAATTTCTGCATCGCAGATCGCTGTGAATCCCCGTCAGGCCAATGCCTTCAGTATGGCGAATAACGCGCACGTAGATCGTTCAAGAGACATGGTCGGTTATTCTGGCGAGTTTATTTCGAAGAAAAATTTTCTTCTTGAGCTATCAGCGAATCTCTTTCAAACCGAAAAAATAAATCCTTACGGTACCTCCGCTCCTTCAAGTGGATACAAAGACGAGAGTGCTAAAGGAAACGGAGAGCGAGCGGTCTTATCAAAATCCTTCGACCTAAATAAAAAGGGTAACTTTCCAATCAAGTTGAAGTCATCAATAGGAGAAGAAATTCAGTTTGAGAATTTTAACTTAAACGAATTCGGATTGTTGAACGGGGAGTCGAGCGGTGTTTCTAAATACAATTTCAATGTAGATTATATCACTTCGAATTTTTTCTATCAGGTGGAAGCGGAAGTGGCAAAGCGATTGTTCGCAACGGCTTCTGTGGGTTTGAACAACACACAAGCGCGCATCACAGGAACTTCAAAAGATGCTGCCCAGCAATTGGTAGTGATAGAGGCTTACACAAACGCGAATCCGCAAGCAAGGCTTTATCCGAATGTTGGAATCAGTTATTCGCTTTCAAGAAATGAAAAATCAGGAGATTGGAATGTATTCGGAAATTACAGCACAGGAAGCAGTGCGCCCACGATCTTTGAGCAATACGATTATTCCAAACAATATTTGAATGAAAATTTGAAAAATGAATTCGCTCGTAATGTTGAAGTAGGGGTGAAAGGTGCAGGGAAAATGTGGTTCGTTGAAATGAGTATTTACGATCAACAAATCACGGATGCCATTGTTCCGAAGGAAACCTTGTTTAATGGCTATTATGCAACCTACATCAACGCTGGTAAGTTGGTTCAGCGAGGCATGGAGTTTACCGGAAGTGGCAATGTTGAGTTGGAGAGAGTGCGCCTTTACGGTTGGGTGAGCGGTTCTTGGACGAACTATGAATTGCTAGACGAGAGTGGTTCGGGAAGAATGCCAGGTATGCCTTTGGCGCAGTGTAACGGCGGATTGAATTTTACCGGGTTTTATGGATTCGGTTGGTCTGTTACAAATCAATGGACAGACAAGGCACCGTTGAATTCGACTCAAACCGAATGGTCTGCAGCGAGAAACGTTTTAAATTCTGAATTCACTTACACACATACATTTATTCGACGTGACCAAGTTGCCGGAGATTATGATCTAGTTACTCGAGTTCGTTCTTTAGGTTCAATTAACATCAATGCTGGAGCGAACAATGTCTTGAATACCAATTACACCACTTTCTATCAATTGAATGGTGTGGGTGGAAGGTTCTTCAACCCAATGGCGAGAAGAAATTTTTATTCAGGAATAACACTGCGAATCTTCTTGTAAATTTGTAACATGTTCAGAAAGGCATTTTTCTTCGTTTTATTTGTTGCATTTGGAATGGCAGGTTGCAAACCAACGCCCATTGCTGAAGCCAATTTCAAATTCGATGAAAGCCTTCAATGGAAAAAAAGTGAGCCCGTTTCGTTGAAGTTAGATATTCGCGAAAATGCGGAACCTTGCGAGTTGTATCTCGATGTTCGTTACACCACACTGTTTCCTTTCGATAAATTGGAATTGCACATCAAAGAAATTTCGGACCAAGGCGTTGTTGTTCCTCGCGATGTGACTATTGAAATACGCGATAAGGATGGATTCGTCGGAGACATCAGTGGAGATCTTGGGGACATTGAGCGCGTATTAGATTCGAATAAGCATTACGAAGATCACGGCGTTTATACCTATGAGATTTCGTTCAATCATCCAGTTGATGTGTTGTTGGGAATTATGGAACTTCGTCTGCGCGCTGTTCCGAAGCAAAAGAAATCATGAGAGACTTTAAGACATTTTCATTTCATACACTCGGATGTAAACTGAACTTCTCGGAATCGAGCACACTGGCGCGCGATTTTCAAGAGCAGGGTTACGGCAGAGTGGAGTTGGAGGAAGGTCCAGACGTCTTGGTCATCAACACCTGCAGCGTAACCGATGAAGCCGATCAGAAATGTCGCTACACCGTGCGACGAGCGAAGCGTTCCAATCCGAATGTCTTCATTGCGGTTATCGGTTGCTATGCTCAGTTAAAGCCAGAAGAAATTTCTAAGATTGAAGGCGTGAATGTGGTGTTGGGTGCGAATGAGAAATTCAATTTGATAGATCGCATTAAAGCCTATGACGAATCGGAAGGGAAAATATTTGCGGGAGAGATTAAAGATGTGAAGGAATTCATTCCTTCATTTTCATCTGGAGATAGAACACGAACCTTCTTGAAGGTTCAGGATGGATGCAATTATTTCTGCGCCTTCTGCACCATTCCTTTGGCGCGAGGAAGATCGCGCAGTGCGAATGTGGAATCAACAATTGAAGAGGCGAAGAAGGCCATTGTAGGCGGTGCGAAAGAGATTGTTCTAACCGGAGTGAACATTGGTGATTTTGGAACGGCTCACAACGAAACGTTGTTGGATTTAATTCAGAAGCTCGATGAGTTGGAAGGAATTGAGCGTTATCGCATAAGCAGTATTGAACCGAATTTATTGACGAATGAAATTATTTCATTCGTGTCTACTTCAAAATATTTCATGCCTCATTTTCATATTCCTCTTCAAAGTGGAAGCGATGAAATATTGAAAGGCATGCGTCGCAGATATAGAACTGATTCGTATCGTGAAAGAATTACATCAATTAAATCTACCATGCCACATGCATGCATTGGCGTAGATGTGATCGTTGGTTTCCCTGGAGAAACCAATGAGTGCTTCAATGAAACCGTTGATTTTTTGAAAGATTTAGACGTTTCGTATTTACATGTGTTTACCTACAGCGAGCGCGCGAATACGACTGCGTTGCGCATTGAAGACATTGTCCCCATGGAAGTTCGTAATGAACGGAATAAAATTCTAAGGTTGTTGAGTGCAAAGAAGCGCGTCGCGTTTGATGCATCTTTTAAGGGACAAATTATGCCAGTGCTGTGGGAAAGCGTAGATGATGAAAACATGATTGCGGGTTTCACACCGAATTACATCAAAGTGCGAAAACCCGCAAGTCAGTTCGTTTCGAATGAAACGAGAGAGGTTGAATTATAGTTTTCTAAACCAAGTCACAAAAGGTATTGGTGTATACTTGTCGTTGATCCTAATTCCTGCAAGGGTAAACTGCACGGATCTTCCTTCACCTTGACTGGTGCGAAATGCAGGCATTAAAATGAGAAAGGACTTGCTGTTGACGCTAGGTGTAACAACTGTTGTCAAAATGCCTGCAGGATTGTATTGATCGGTAGAAGTAGTCCCATCCGTTTTCAGC
>CAMDFE010000082.1 GCA_945897395.1 Chryseobacterium gleum
TGGAACCGTTATTTATAAAAGTAAACCCAACGAAAAAGTTCCTGTTAAAATTGGACATGACAACGTTGAAAGTGGCTTACACGAGGCAATGCTATTGCTGAAGAAAGGAGATCGCGCGAAGTTTGTACTCCCTTCTTATCGCGCTTTCGGTTTAACTGGAGAAGGAAAGATTCCTATGAACGCAGCGGTGGTCTACGACATTCTCTTGGTGGAAATTCAATAATTATATAATTCGTCTCAAAATCTTCGCCAACCATTCTTTACCTTTATATGGAGGGTGGACCAATGACGTTGAGTTGAAGATTCGGCTAACGTGAACTTCCGATTTTAAGTGGCAAAATTCAAGGAATCCGTGGTAGCCATGAGAGTAGCCCATTCCAGAAAAATTACTTCCGCCGAAAGGCATTCGTATATCATTAAGATGCAAGAACACGTCGTTAACGGTTACGCCACCGGACCAAGTGTTTTGGGTGATGAATTTTCGTTCGTTTCTGTTGTGAGAAAACACGTAAAGGGCCAAAGGCTTTTCTTTACTTCGAATGAAATCTACCGCTTCTTCTAACGATTCGTATTCAAAGATGGGAAGTATAGGTCCGAATATTTCTTCTTTAAAAACTTTCGTTTCTTTCGATACATTTCCGACAACGGTTAAGCCGAACAAACGCTCGTTTGGTTTATGTTGCCCTTCAAAGTGTATAGTTCCTCCGGTATTTCGCACTTCCTCAACCATGGATGTCAGTCGCGAATAATGTTTTTCAGAAACAATACAAACGACCTCGTCTGAATTTAATTTGCCATCTATGATGTAATTTGAATGGTAGTATTTCTGAAGATGTTCAACAAACTCTGTTGTTTTTCCTTTCGGTAATAAAACGTAATCGGTGGCTATGCAAGTTTGTCCGGCATTGGTATATTTCCCCCAAAGAATTTTTTTCGCGGCATCTTCTAAGTCGTAATTTTCTCCAATCACAGCCGGTGATTTCCCTCCGAGCTCAAGGGTTACGCTTGTTAAATTTTTTGCAGCGGCCGCCATCACTAATTTTCCAACAGCAGGAGAGCCCGTAAAGAATATATGATTGAAGGGAAGTTCTGTCAATTGCGCTGCAACCCTTCCGTCGCCAAGCACAACGCAGGCTTCCTTGGGAAGAAACGTATCTTCAACGAAGTCTTTTATCGCTTGACTCACTGTTGGTGTGAGTTCAGAAGGTTTGATTACCGCTGTGTTTCCGGCAGCGAGGCATGAGATCAGGGGAGTAAGTGTCAGCTGAACGGGATAATTCCACGGAGAAAGAATGAGGCATACACCTTTCGACTCAACATGAATTTTATTGGACGCTAAGGGATTGGCGAGATACATTCCAGGGTAGGTAATTCTCATCCATTCTCGAAGTTCCTTTCTTACTGCTTTTAATTCTGCGAATATGAGCGAGAATTCCATAATGGAAGACTCGAATGAATGTTTATTTAAGTCAGATTTTAGGGCGTTGGTTAATGCTTGCTCATGCTTGTGCAATCCCTTTTCAAATCTATTCAGTACTTCAATTCTTTCCGAAACTTTACTGTTTTTGAAGAGCAAGGCATGTTTCTTTTGCTGCTCGAAAATTTCCATATTCAACATAATGTTTTGTTATTCGTGTTCGCGAATTTTTTTCGTTTCGTGTTCGACTGGTTCATCTGTGATTTCCTCTTCCTTCAGATACCAATCTTTTAAATTAGGTTGCCCCGCTTCTGCCCAGGCGCTTAACCATAGACTTCCAAGGGAATAAACAGCAGAACGCATTCTTCGTTCAATCTGTCCGTTTAAAAGTGCGCTGTACGCCTCGGAGAATTCTCTCGAATAGGTTCGCACTTCAATGTTGTTTCGCACTTCAAATGCATATTTTTTGTCGGAAGGAAATTGCTCAGTGAGTTGCGCTTCAAACTTCAACACGGAATCTACTGCAGCATAACTTTCTTTGAGTCTCTCCCAAATGAAATGCTGTGGAGCGGAAATATATTCTGCTTGTCCAACAAAGAAATCGTATTGCGGAAATTGTATTTCAGGAACACGACTTTCCCAGAAACCGTGAATGCCTTTTTGATTGGTTTTTTGTCCGTTGTAGTTGGAAGTAGAGTGAAGAGGTACGTGCACATCTCCAACGTAATGACCGATTTCTGCGGAAAGTCGAAGAACACGATTCACATCTTTTTCTTTGAATGCAAGTACCAATTTTGAATAAACGAGATACAAATTCCAAGGAACAATACCATGTGCGCGAAGGCTATCTTCTCCGTATTTTGTTACAGCATCGTTCCAACGCTCAGGTAAATTTTCAAATGGAGAAGAGGTGTCGTCCGTTACGTATCGATCAACATCTAAATAGTGACACTCGGCTTCCCCCTTCACACTATATCTTCTTTTATCTGGATCAACACTGTGATCTATTAAATAGTTCATGTTGTATTTATAGAATCCGAAAAGTTCCGGAGGCAGCGTGTAAATAGCTAGCTCATTAATCTTCTTGTGTCCGAAGAATCCCCAGTCTAAACAAATATGAGGTTCAGGCTCTTTTGAAAAAACGTGAAATGGAATACAAAGCACCAATAAGATGAGGGTCTTTGTTTTCATGTTGAAGGTTTTACGCGTTGTCTATTTCCAACTTCACCAGCTTGCCATCGCGAAGAATAGGAATGCATGGCACAGTATCTAACGTCAGACAATACTTCACATCTTTTTGAATTTTCAATTTCATTAGACGCTTGCGATGAGAACTCGCACGAAGAAAGCTGTAAAAATTGTCGCGAGCCGAACGATATAAAAATTTAGCTGAGACGGTGCTGTCTTCGTTCGAAACGAATTTGCGCGTTTCTAAAAGTATATCTGCTATTGCTCCAGCGCATATGGTGTCTTCAAGATTCATCTTTTCTTTCCAACCGGAAGCTAGAATGAGAACATTTTTGTTTTGCGAAATGAGCCAGTTACTGAGGTAGGTGAGGTTATTCAAACAACCAATTACAACAATGCTTTTGTCTTTAGCCACTTCAATGGCGTTGGTTCCGTTGGTGGTGGTAAGCACAACTGTTTTTCCAACTAAATCAGGATTCATGAATGCGTAAGGTGAATTTCCAAAGTCGAAACCTTCCACCACTTGCCCGTCTCTTTCGGCAGCCGTGATGTATCCCTTCGATTTATAATCAACCGCTTTTTCAATTGAATTAATGGGAATAATCTCTTTTATTCCGCAGTGAAGACCTGTGGTAATAGCGCTTGTAGCGCGAAGCACATCAATAACAACCACAATGTCAAATCCATTGTCGTACAAGTGGAAATGACTTGGGGCGTAACAAACTTCAACAATCTTTCTTTCGCTTAGTGCTGGCATAGGGTAGGTTCTAAAAAGCTAAAATTAACAAAAGAAAAGGAAAGGGGCGAATTTGTTTATGCCATAACTAACTTCGCAACCTAATCAGAACCCATGCGTGTAAACAAATTCATAAGTGAATCGGGACTTTGTAGCCGAAGAGAAGCCGACAAGTTTATTGAACGTGGTCTTGTTACTATTAATGGAAAGAAGATTGGACTAGGTGCCGAAGTTGGACCAAGAGATGTGGTGAAAGTGAACGGTCGCGGTCTAAATAGAGAAGAGAAGCAAGATTTGGTTTTGGCTTTCAACAAGCCTATGGGTGTTGTTTCTACTACAGATAAAGTAGAGAAGAACAACATCATAGATTACATAAGCTACAGCGAACGTATTTTTCCGATTGGAAGATTAGATAAGGATTCTCAAGGACTTATTCTCTTGACTAATAATGGCGACTTAGTTAACAAGATTCTTCGAGCAGGAAACAAAAACGAAAAGGAATACATCGTAAGTGTGGATCGTCCCTTGTTTCCGGACTTCGCAGAGAAGATGAGTCAAGGTGTTCCTATTCTTGGTGTTCAAACACGTCGCTGCAAAGTAGTTGTTGAAACTCCGTTTGTATTTCGAATTACACTTATACAAGGATTGAACAGACAGATTCGAAGAATGTGTGAACACTTTGGATACACAGTCACGAAGTTAGAACGATGCCGAATTATGCACATTGGCATTCAAGGACTTCAGGTGGGTGAATTCAGACCTTTGGAAGAAGATGAAATGAGATTGTTGAATAAGTATTTGGAAAAATCGAAATCAGAGGCCCCAGAGAAGAAAACGGCGAGTGATACAGACAAGCCTAAGCCTAAGCCGAAACCAAAACCAAGACCAAAGCCAAGAACAAGTACTTCTGCATCTTCGCCCTCATCCTCGAAACCAAGGTTTAAGGCAGGAAGTAAATCTCACGCGAAGCCGGGTGAGCGTACTTTTCGAAATGGACCTAGCAAAGGAAGCAGTAGTCGCGGAAACTCAGGAAAAAGCAGTCGCGGCGGAGCGAAAAGAACAGGTAGATAGAACTTAGTGTAAAAATTACAATAAGTAATTCGTTCGTCTTGTTTATCTTTGCTACAAATACAATTTTTTTATGGCTAACATTGCTCACATTCATGCAAGACAAATCCTCGACTCGAGAGGTAATCCAACAATTGAAGTCGATGTAATTACAGATCAAGGTACTGTTGGTCGCGCTGCTGTTCCTTCAGGAGCAAGTACGGGCATGCACGAGGCAGTTGAGCTTCGCGATGGTGATCAGACGCAATACCTCGGTAAAGGAGTAATGCGCGCTGTACAAAATGTGAATGAAGTATTAAACAAAGAATTGGAAGGTGCTTCTGTATTCGAGCAGAACCTAATAGATATGGCTATGTGCGCAATTGATGGCACAGAGAACAAAAGTGTTTTAGGTGCAAACGCAATTCTAGGTGTTTCGTTAGCTGCAGCGAAAGCGGCGGCAGAGACTTCTGGATTAAGTCTATACAGATACATAGGTGGAGTGAGTGCAAACACACTTCCGGTTCCTATGATGAATATTATTAACGGTGGTGCGCATGCAGACAATAAAGTAGACGTTCAGGAATTCATGATTCTTCCGGTGGGTGCTGAAACATTTAGTCAAGCCTTGCGCATGGGAGCAGAAGTTTTTCATCACTTGAAAGCTGTTTTGAAAAAACAAGGTCACATGACGAACGTTGGTGACGAAGGTGGTTTCGCCCCGAACTTCAACAGTAACGAAGAAGCGCTTCAGACTATTATGCAAGCGATTGAAGCATCTGGATATAAAGCAGGAGAAGATATTGTATTGGGATTGGATTGCGCATCGACTGAATTTTACAATCCAGAAACGAAGTTGTATCACTTGGAATCGACAGGTGAAAATCTTACTAGCTCACAAATGGTAGATTATTGGGCAGATTGGTGCAAGCGTTATCCGATTGTTTCGATTGAAGACGGATGTTCTGAAGATGATTGGGACGGATGGAAATTAATGACAGAGAAATTAGGCGATACTCAGCAGTTAGTAGGCGACGATTTATTCGTTACGAATGTAAATCGTCTTTCTCGTGGAATAGAGGAGGGCATAGCTAACAGCATTTTAGTTAAAGTGAACCAAATTGGTTCGTTGACAGAAACGATAGACGCGGTGAACATGGCACATCGCGCGGGTTATACGTCTGTTATGTCTCACAGAAGCGGAGAAACAGAAGACACAACTATTGCAGACCTTTCCGTTGCGCTCAATACGGGACAGATTAAAACAGGTTCTGCATCTCGCTCAGATCGTATTGCTAAGTACAATCAACTTTTACGTATTGAAGAGGAGTTGGGAAAGATGGCTTATTTCCCGGGAAAGAGCATCTTGAGGTAGACTTAATTAATGGAAATTAAAAAGGGCCTTGCGGCCCTTTTTTTACTGATTTAATTCAGGGTATCTATCTAAAAGGTCGTCTCGTTTTTTCTTTGAAGCGAGCATAGACCAGGAGAATCTCTTCTTGCCATCTTCAAAACGTCTGCCATCATCTTTCACGGCAGTTAGAATAGTTAGGAATTCAGCGTCAGAGCTGATAACAGTGAGTATATTTAATTTGTACTCGAACAGGTACCAAGTAGCGCCATCAATTTCCAAATACAAACGGAAAATATCACCGCTCCTGCGTTTTTCAATTTCAATGAGTCCTTTGGTGTACTTGAAAATTTGTTTCTTGCCCATGCTGGCAATTCCTAATGGCCCGGAAGTAGAGAATGTCTCCAATTCCTCGTTCCACAACCACTTCAAATCTCCGAAGTAGAAGAATTGCTGAAGCTCTTCAGGAAGCCTTTTCAGCGAGCCGTCTAAAGCCATGTCGGCTATAATCTTATCGGATTTCTCAGTTCCTAAGAACTCGACTAAACTTTTTTCAAATTGAGTTTTGGTCAAATCGATGGGGTCTAAATTTGCAGCATTGATGAATTTTTCTGACAAATGTTTTTGTGCGCCCTCATCGAACGGGAAGTTCAACAACGTTGTGCTTTGCGCATTCAATGTTGAGTCGTTCGATTGAAAATGAACCGTTCCAACAGACTTCATGGTCATCATTCCATAATCTACATTGAAGTCCATAACACCATCTCCAGTTAACACGCAAGTAGTAGTATTCAACCCCAGTAATTGCCCAGGTAATTTCGGTTGACGAATCTTTTCCTTCGATCCAATGTAGTAGGTCTTTTTGCCTTTGTCGAAATACAAATAACCTGTTGATTCAATAAGTCCGTGGTCTTTCTTGTTTGGTTTCGCACTCAAGAATCCGGGATATATTTTCATGGGTGGTTCGTCCTTCACAATAACACCGACCCCCAATTTAGACATGGTCATATCGCGCAAGGTGCT
>CAMDFE010000083.1 GCA_945897395.1 Chryseobacterium gleum
ATTACGAATCATCATTCATGAAAGATGCGATGCTGAATAATTGGAACGCTGAAGTAGGCGTGGGTGTGGTTTTCGGAAAGAAAATAAAGCCATTCGTCGAATGGAGATACAATACGCGGCATCAAGAGGGCATGCTGCACGTGGGATTATTGTTTAATAAAAATTCATTCAAAGGAAAAAAAGAAAAATGCGCAGCTTATGACTAATAGAAACACAATTTTTTTTACCGGAGCAACAACATTGTTGGTTCTTGTTGCAACCGTATTATTTTCATCGTGTTCCAGAGACCGCATAGAGCGAGATTTGAATACGTATGAATCTCCGAATGCTTATTTAGATTCTAAGAAGCAAGACGAGCAAGTGTTTGTCATTGACACTGCGGGTGAAGGACCAATTATTGGCAATCAAGGAACCACAATTTGGGGAAGTATTGATTGTCTTCAACTGCCAGGCGGCGCAGGAGTGGATTATCCGTTTATTGTGAAATTGGTGGAACTCTATACGCCTAAGGATATGATCTATTATCGCATGCCAACTGTTGCAGCTGGAATGCCATTAGAAACAGCTGGTGAAATTAGATTGAGAGCAGAAAAAGACGGGCAAGAACTGTCTTTATCGCAACCATGTGCATTCAAGGTGAGCATGCCGAATGCGGCGCCTGCACTGAATTACATGAATGTGTATTATGGGAATGAAAACGGTGATGTTGTAGACTGGACAACTGATTTAGGAGTTTGGGGAATAACTCAAACACAGAATCCAGTGTTCGATGTGGATACGATTGGATACACTGCTTTCATTGAGAAATTAGGATGGATTAACGCAGACCGCAGTGTTTCAACCAGTGGGACATACAACATAACTTTCGACTCGGAGGAAGACGATTTGTCGAATGTCCTATTCTTCGCCTATCTGCCAGACACCAAAACGGTATTACAGTCGAGTGCTGGAATAATCTCGGGTATTCCGTCCGGAGCATTTGCTAAGATTGTTGCAATTGCTGTAAATACCAGTGGAGATTTATTCCATTTCCACCAAGATCTAACGGTGAATGGCAATTCAACCGTAATGGTCGTGATGCAAGGAATTTCCGACGCTCAATTAACCAGTCTCTTGGATAGTTTGTAATCTTTCAGGGTTCGAGAAGACTTGCTTGATTGAATTTGAGCGGAATTGTATTGAATGCCAAATTCTCTTTTCAACAAAGAAAAAAGCACCAAATTCCTGAAGAAAGAAACAATAAAAGGAAGCCAAATGCCAATGCTAAAGCGAATTGTCGCAACAGCATTCCTCTGTTTTCAATGATGGGCATCATTTTTAATTTTACGGTTTCGCTCTGATTGGGAGTGGCATAGGTTACAATTAACCAGATTACTGTTGTAATTGCCGTAACGACGAGCACCCGAGACTCCTCCATGGGCAGATCTTTTAAGGGTAAATAATCATGCACCGTGGGGTAGATGAGCGTGCAAACTGCAGAGCTTATCATAGCGCTAATTTGCGACCAGGCGTTAATGCGAAACCACACCCAACGCAGAATATAGACAGGTGCCACTCCTGCAGCTATTGAAAAGGTTATTTTCATCAGACTTTGTAGGCTATCGATTTGAAGCGCGAAGAATGTAGAAAATAAAGAGAGCAAGAGCATTGTAGCGAATGAAGCGGCCCGTACATTTTTGTCCGAGGCATTTGGGTGAACATAGGCTTTGTACGCATCAATCGTTAAAAATGATGCTCCCCAATTCATGAGAGATTCAGCGGTAGTAATAAACATTCCGAAAAAGCCCAATAGCACTATACTTTTAAGTGCTTCAGGTACCAATTGGAATATCCGCTCGACATACAGTATTTCACCGTTTTCTTGTCCAGGAGATATACCAAGTAGAAGTATTATTTGTCCCACCATAAAGGATCCCATAACAAGTGAAATGAGTATGGGGAAGAGACCTGATCGAATGGAGTTTTTTTTGTCTTTAGTCGCTGTAAACCTTGCCATTTCCGGTCCTCCACCATCGAAGAGAGTGCAGCTCCACCATTGAATTCCGATAAATACGATGAGTGAGAACCAGTCTGAAGTATTGTTACTGTTGGGAAAAAGTTGTTTTTTTTCGGGATGTCGTTCAAAGAAAGAAAGAAACGCATCTCCTCCATTGCTTACTACATAAACTGAATAAAGAATTACGCATGTTCCTATGAGATAAAGTGCGAAATGAAGGATATCCATTTTCAATTTTATGTCGAAGATATTTTTTAGAGCGAATAGACACAGGACAGCTCCTGTGATTAGAATAGACGTTGTGGGGTCTAATTCGAAATAGGTTTGAATGACCCGAGAAAACCCGAGAATGTGAAAGCAGATGAGGAGCGCAACCACGAGTCCGCCCACGTATATTGCTCGAAAGAGATGTAGAGCTTTCCCGCTCTTTCCTGGAAAACGAAAGAGCAGAAATTGATTGTCTGTAATAAAATCTAGTTTTTGCCAAAGCGGTGCAAATACCATTGGAACAACAAACGCTCCGAGGCAGCTTGCCCAGACCATCCACATGCCTTGCATTCCGTGTTGTGCAATAATCCCAGTGAGCAGTTGGCCTTGCTCTGCCGACAGATAGAGCATATACAGCGATACCCCTGAGATCCACCACGGAACTTTTTTCGCGGTTCTAAAAATCCCATTGCCAATATTTTTCCGCTGAATATAGGTAAGGGAAATAATTATTAAAGCGTATAAAAAGAGGATCGACATTTGCAAATAACCAATTAACAGTTGAAATTAGTTGAAACTGTTTAAACGAAAAAATCCCTCTAGATAGAGGGAGATTTCACACAGTTGACCAGGTTGGTCAATCTTGTAATTTTATTGTCCAAGAATAATAGCTTGAATTTGGTCTGGCGTGTCAGCATCGCTTAATTTTTTCTCTAGATCCTTTGTTTCTTGACTATACAAAGCCACTACTTTGTCAGAAATAGCGTTTAATGAATTTATCAAAGAAATTGTTTCAATTAAACCCGGGTATGCGCTGATTTTAGAAATTAAGTCTTCATGCACAATCAAGTATTTTTTTAACAAGGTCTTCTTTTTGTTTTGATCGTTTAAGCTTGTGATCTTGGCTTTATTTTCCAAGGCTTTTAAGTAATCTGTTTTTACAGATTTACTGAGCTCAAAATTTTCCTTTGCAACTTTGAGATTATTCAAAAAAGTTGTTTTGTCGTAGGTAGTGAACTTATATTCAGTTCCTTTAAAAGCGAATCTAAAATATAATTTATTTGCATTTTCGGTTTCTTTTGTTAAAGCTTCCTTATATTTAAAAAATGCCTCGGTAATGGCTATTTGATAAGGTTCATAAAATTCTTTGTTGATTTCAAAACAACCCAAGGCTAGATTAGCATATTGATTATTCCAAGGTTCTTCACAATTACAAATATTGGACACTCCTCTTGGTGTTTTTTCGTAATAAGTATATGTGGAACTGCTGTATGCTTTTACGCTTTTTATTTTGAAGTCGGCTTTTAGTGTATTAAAGTCCCCAATCAATTTACTATATTCCTCACTCTTACCATAATCATATATAAACTTGCTATCTATTTCAAATTTTCCAATCATTTCATAAATCTTGTCTTTAGGATATTTCTCATTCTCCAAAGACTCGGATGCTTTTTTATACAATTCCAACGCATTTATGTAATCCTTTACTTCGTAGGCCTTGTCTGCTTCTGTTATGATTTTGTTGTATTTTTCAGTATTCATTATTAAGGTCGCTGCTTCCTGCTCTTTTTGTAGTGCTTTTTTCTTCTCTTGTTCTTCATCATAAATTCTTTTGCTTTCTCCTGTCCTTTCCAAAATACCATTTACATATATCCCTTCGAGCGTTAAAGAGCCGTTTTCATCATATTCTTTATATACTCCATCATAATCTCCATTCTTAAGATTTTTCTCCTGCTTAATAGTTTTGCCATCTTCATAATACCAGATGATTTTACCATCAACCACCTTCAAACCATTACCCGGAGTGTCAAAAATTCTTATGAAATGCAGTTTACCATTTTCATAATTTTCCGTCCATTTTCCAATCGGCGCCCCATCTTTATATGAACCTTGCAAAAGTATGCCACCGTATTGGGAATATCCTTTAAAAGTACCAACCATTTCTCCATAGGCATCAGTGTAATACTCCGATTGGATTTTCGTATTGTAAAGATCATAGTATGTTTTCACGAGTTTTTGTGAAAAAGCATTAATAGATAATGCCAAACTAGCGAGTAAAATTGTTATTATTTTCATAAATTGTATTTTACCGCAAAACTATTGAGTAAATTTCCCTAGCTAAATTGCATCTTGTTGCATCTTAAGATTATCTGATAAATCTTCATTTATTTGCACATGCAAAGTGCTGAACAAAATTTATCTGATGCGTTTTATTTACGAGAATTAAAAGCACGTCTTGAAGCATTTGCAGCTTTAAATGTTAAAGAATTTGCCGACTGCAAAGAGATGTCTGCCATCTTGTTTCAAAATGGAATTGCTATTTCTGCTCATACGTTTGCACGCATCTTTGGATTGATAAAATCAAATCATCGACCTTACACAACAACCCTAAATTTAATTTGCGTCTATCTAGGGTATGATTCATTTAATGCTTTCTGTAGAAAGATAAAAAATGAAATCAATGACGCCCTTTACGCACCTATAGATCTGTTTCATTTCGGTCAATATTCACTTATTGCACTTGAATTATCAATTGCCAATAATGATTGGAACGGCATGAAAGAAATATTAGAATCTGTAGACAAAACAAAATTTCAATACCAAGATTTGGTTATTACCCTTGGGAATGCTGTTCGTGTCCATCCAATGCAACAACAATTATTGCGTGAATTGAATACCATTGACAACGGTAGATGGCTGTTTTATGAATGCTATGTTGATGAGGACGATAGAAACAGTTATTACTCGAATGCTCTAAGAATCTATTATCAATCTTCGAATTTAAAGCCAAGTAATTTCCTTTTTTTGGAATGCTTTCTTGCTTCCAAAGCCATTTATAATGGGAAATCTAATGATTTAAGCAAATTAGATCTAATAGGAATCAAGAATTTTCAGTTGGATGATTTACATTTTCACGAGATTTCACGGCTATTTGAAATTCGAATATTGCTCGATTTTCAAAACAAGTTGTTGCCCAAAAAATTAATAAATCATTTGGATGGGATCTGCTTGGCAGTAAACCAGCATGTTCGCTATGATGCTTGTTGGATTTTAGCTAGAAGTCTTAAAGCGCTCGCCTTTGCAGGTCAGCTGAAAAAGGCCATGACTTACTCACCTTTCAATCAGATTGTATTTGAGCAATTCCATGCTTGCACGAACAAATTAGAGTCAATTGCAGAACTTATTATTCAATTCGTTGGGCATACCTATTTTTTGAAAAATGAAAAAACAGATACACAATTTCCACCTTTAAAAATTGCAGTTAAACACGACAATGAAACGAATGCTCGTATTTTAATTGAAGCAGCAACGGCTAGCCTCTACGCTCAAAGCTCAGTTAAATCAATTTTAGAGAAAAACATTCATTCTTTTGCAAATCAAACGGGGCAAACGTGGATATTTGAATTGTTGGAGAGAGATTAATAGTTCACTAAAATCTACCCGTTTTTTCAATATCTCCGATCATACTAAAAGCACTAGGCTTTTGCCTTCCAGAAGTACAATAAAAACTAGCCGGGTCACTTCATTCCTAATCAATGAAAACGGGAACAGCATGGGTCATGAATGTAATTAAGAATTAGGGATTTTCACCCTGATTTTTTCGTACATTTGTCCGAATTTTATTCGAAAATTCAAACGTATGTCCGCAAACAATTCTAAAATTGTAGGAGAAGGTCTTACCTACGACGATGTGCTTCTCGTTCCCGCCTATTCAGAGGTGCTTCCTCGTGAGGTGAACATTTCTTCACAATTCACAAAAAACATAACCTTACACACCCCCGTTGCATCAGCTGCAATGGATACAGTTTCAGAAAGCTCTATGGCAATAGCCATGGCACGAGCAGGAGGTATAGCCGTGATTCACAAGAACATGAGCATTGCCGCACAGGCAGCGGAAGTTAGAAAAGTAAAGCGAAGCGAAAGCGGAATGATACAAGATCCAATAACGCTTCTTGAAACAGCGAATGTCGGAGACGCTCTGAACATTATGGCGGAGCATAAAATCGGAGGAATTCCAGTGGTAGATACCGAAGGGGTTTTGAAGGGAATTGTGACCAACCGTGACCTTCGATTCGAAAAAAATTACGAGAAACCCATTCGGGAAGTCATGACAAGTGAAAATCTTGTTACTACCGATAAGCCGAAAGACCTAGCTACCGCGGAATCTATTCTTCAAGAAAAGAAAATTGAAAAACTTCCTGTTGTTTCCGCTGACGGAAAATTAATGGGACTCATCACATACAAAGACATTTTAAAATTGCATAAATATCCGAATGCTTGCAAAGACAACTTCGGACGTTTGCGTTGCGCTGCAGCTGTAGGTGTTACCGCCGATACCCTTGAGCGCGTGGAAGCCTTGGTGAAAGCGGGAGTGGATGCGGTGGTTATTGATACTGCGCACGGACATTCGAAGGGTGTAATTGAAACGTTGAAAAAAGTGAAGGCCGCTTACGGAGATAAAATTGATATTATTGTTGGAAATATCGCAACGGGTGCTGCTGCCAAAGCATTGGTAGAAGCCGGCGCCGATGGAGTGAAGGTTGGAATTG
>CAMDFE010000084.1 GCA_945897395.1 Chryseobacterium gleum
CTTCTATCGACTACGCTGTTATTCACTGGCCTGCTGGAGGAACTACAGTTATCCCAAATCCTGGAATCGATCAGTACCACAGCTTCGTTGAAGTGGATTGTACTGCTCCAGTTGCTTCAATTACTGCTGGAGGTAACACACAATTGTGCGTAGGTCAGACAGTAGATTTAACAGCTTCTGTAACTGGAAATAGCTTCATTTGGAGCAACGGTGCTACTGCAAGCACAATCACTGTTAGTGAGCCAGGTTTGTACACTGCAATTGCATACGATGCAAACGGATGTGCTTCAAACTCAAATGCAATTACAGTTGCTGTAAATTCAGATGTGCAAACCCCAACTGTTACGGTTGCAGGAGCTCTTGATTTCTGCGAGGGAACCTCAGTTCAATTGACAGCTTCTGAAGGTGTTAGTTACTTGTGGAGCAACGGAGAAGAAACTCAAACAATCAATGCTGCTTTACCTGGAGAATATACTGTTCAAGTTGAAGGTGGTTGCGGAATGGCAATGTCTGCTGCAACAACAGTTGTAGTATACGACGCTCCTGCTGCTCCAACTTCAGTTGACGTAACAATCGGTGCTGCTGGTGTAACAGCGGATCTAACAGCTACAGGAACAAACATTCAGTGGTACGACGTTGCAACTGGAGGATCTCCAATCGCAACAGGTTCAACATTCACTACTCCAACAATCACAGCTTCTCCAACTTCATTTTGGGTGGAAGACGTTGCAACTTTCGGCGGTGCTTCAGGCAACGGCGGTAAGGTGACCAACGATGCTGGTGCATACTTTGCAAATACCCCAACTAACTTCAACAAGTTCGATGCATTGGAAGATGTAATCTTAGACAGTGTTTATGTTTATTCAAACGCTGCTGGTGTTCGTACTATTCAATTGGTAGATGCTAACTTAACGGTTATCGCTACAGCTGATGTAAACATTCCAAACGGAGAATCATTTATTGATTTGAACTTCTTTGTTCCAGCCGGAAACGGATATGGATTAAGAACATCAACAGGTAACCCTGGTTTGTGGAGAGATCGTGACATCACTGTTGCTTCTCCATACAATTACCCATATGATGTAAACGGATTAATCAGTATTACGGGTACTACAGTTACCAACGGTAACCAAAACCAAGACGGTGACAACTATTACTATTTCTTCTACGATTGGCATGCACACACTCCTTCTTTCGACTGTCCAAGTCCAAGAGAGGAAGTTGTTATCTCAATTGTTGGTGTTGAAGAGTTAGAGACTATTTCTAACGTGGTGATATTCCCAAATCCTGCTACTGACCACTTAACTGTTCGTTTGAACAGCACAAAAGGCGGTGCAATGAATGTTAACCTTATCGATGCAGTTGGTAAAATGGTTCAAGTGAATCAAGTTACTGTAAGCACAGGAACTCAAAATATCGAGCTTAACCTTAACGGTATTGCTCCAGGTATCTATGAATTGCAAATGGTGAAAGATGGCAAAGCATCTTCTTCACGTATCGTAGTTCGCTAAGAGACTTTTTAGCAGAGGAGAAGGGGCCGAGCAATCGGCCCCTTTTTTATTTGTCAGTGTTCGCTGACAGGTTGTCTTAAAGCCGCAAGTGGCATATTGGTTGAAAGAGCCTGCGAAAATTATCACACTATGAGACAAGGAAATATTTCAGTTCAGACCGAAAACATTTTTCCCATTATTAAAAAATTCTTGTATTCAGATCACGAGATCTTTTTACGAGAACTCTTAAGTAACGCAGTAGATGCTTGTCAAAAAGCAAAAACATTGAGCAGCCTTGGCGAATTGAAAGAAGGAGCAGAGAACTACCGTGTTGAAGTTATTTTGAATGAAGCAGACAAAACCTTAACCATTCGCGACAACGGATTGGGGATGTCGGAAGAGGAAGTTGACAAATACATCAATCAGATTGCCTTCAGCGGTGCTGAAGAATTCGTTAGTAAATATCAAGACGCGCAAATCATTGGACATTTCGGTTTAGGTTTCTATTCCGCATTTATGGTAGCGAAAGAAGTAGAGATTATTTCGAAGTCTAGAAAAGAAGCTCCTGCAGTTAAATGGGTGTGCGACGGTTCGCCGAACTTCACCATGGAAACAGTTGAAAAGGAAACTTACGGAACCGATATCATCTTGCACATCGCAGACGATTCAACCGAGTTTTCTGAAAAATCTCGTTTGGAAGGAATTCTAAATAAGTATTGTCGATTCATGCCAATAGAGATTGTGTTCGGTGAAAAAACAGAACACATCAATGATCCAAGTGGGGAAGTAGACGACAAGGGAAATGCGAAGCGTGTTGAGACGACCGTGGATAACGTTATCAATTCAACAACGCCACTTTGGACAAAGAAGCCAGCCGATCTTCAACAAGAAGATTACGATAACTTCTACCGTGAGTTGTATCCGTATTCCTTCGAAGATCCGTTGTTCCACATTCACATCAATGTCGATTATCCTTTCAACCTAACTGGAATATTATTCTTCCCGAAGTTGAAGGCGAACATGGAAAACAACCGCAACAAAGTGCAGTTGTATTGCAATCAAGTCTTCATCACAGATGAGGTAAAGAACATTCTTCCAGATTTCCTTACGTTGCTTCATGGTGTGATTGATTCTCCAGATATCCCGTTAAACGTGTCGCGCAGCTATTTGCAAGAAGATGGAAACGTGAAGAAGATTTCTGCACACATCACCAAGAAAGTTGCCGATAAGTTGAACAGCATGTTCAACGCAGACCGCAAAGACTTCGAAGAGAAATGGGACGATATCTCTGTATTCATTCATTACGGAATGTTGTCGGAAGAGAAGTTCAACGAGAAGGCGGCTAACTTCAATCTATTCAAAACAACAGACAGCGAATATTTCAATTTGGAAGAATTGAAAACGAAAGTGGAAGGCCTTCAGAAAGACAAGAGCGGAAATACGGTAGTACTTTACAGCAACGACAGTCAAGCGCAAGATTCATTTATTGCGTCTGCTAAAGATCGTGGGTACGTTGTGATAGAAATGAATTCACCTTTAACGCCGCATTTGATTTCACAAATTGAATCGAAAGATCAAAACTTGAAATTCAAGCGTGTGGATAGCGATGTGTTAGACAAGCTAATTGAGAAGGAAGAGAACTCTGCTTCACTTCTTACCGAAGAAGAGAAGACGGCTTTGAAGCCGTTGTTCGAAGAAAACTTAGACAAGAAGTCTTTCAATGTGAGTTTTGAAAACATGTCTTCAACGGAAGCCCCGGTAACAATCGTGCAGAACGAATTCATGCGTCGCATGAAAGAGCAGAGCGCTTTGGGCGGCGGCGGAGGCATGAATTTCTACGGAGAACTTCCAGATAGCTACACGATTGTCGTGAATTCGAATCACCCCTTAATGCAGAAGATCAATGCCGATAAAGAATCGGGTAAAGGTCTGGCGCAACGAGCGGTTCAATTGGCCATGCTTTCAAAAGGTATTTTGAAAGGCGCTGAATTGACCAAGTTCATTCAAGCCAACTTCGAATCGTTAAATAAATAATTTGCTTAACAAGAAAAAAAAGAACAACTTCGTTCAACAATAAACAAAAATGAAATCAAACAAAGTGTTAATCGCTCTCCTCGCAGTAGTTGGAGTAATAGTCGTAAGTTTCGGGATATTTTACTTATACGGAACTAGTGTTTACAGCGGTGCCGTAGAAAAGCAAGAAACTGTAAACGAGAAATGGGCGAACGTGCAAACCGCTTATCAGCGTCGCGCCGACTTGGTTCCGCAATTGATCGCAACTGTGAAAGGTGCTGCAGCGAATGAGGAGAAAATATTAATGGAAGTGACGAATGCGCGCGCTGGAATTAAGAGTGCAAATACTCCTGAAGAGATTCAACAACAGGGAAGTATAATCAATCGCAACATTCAAGTGGTATTCGAGAAATATCCAGAGATTCGTAGCACAGAGAATTTCGGTATGCTTCAAGCGCAATTGGAAGGGACCGAGAATCAGGTAAAAACAGAACGCGATTTATACAACGAAGCGGTGAAGCAATTCAACAGTTACGTTCGTGGATTTTGGAAGCACAAGGCGCTTGGTTTAGTTGGAAACGACGATGAGGAATTCAAGGTACGTAAGATGTTTGAAGCAGATGCTGGAAGCGAAAACGCGCCAAAGGTTAGTTTCGAGTAATGGAATTTTTCTTCGAGGAACAATTCTCTATTCAGGTAGAGAAAGCCATTGAAGAAGCAGAGCTGCTCACTTCGGCAGAATTCAAATTGCACATTGAAGAATCGTGCAACGAAGATTTGCTAGACAGAGCAGCTTTTGTTTTTTCAGAACTGGAATTGCACAAGACAGAGAAACGCAATGCTGTTCTCTTGTATGTGAGTGTCAACGACCGAAAGGTTTCGATACTTGCAGATGCAGGAGCGAAGGCGCATTTGCCGGAAGAGATTCTTTCAAATTGTCTTTCAACTTTAATTAATGATTTTAAATCGGACAACTACGCTGAAGGAATTCGTTCTTGTTTCCTCGCCATTGCTTCGGCATTAAAATCATATTTCCCTTATCAAGAAAACGACGTCAATGAGATTAGCAATAAAGTCAGCCGTTAAGTTATTATTCGTTGCTGCTTTGTTCGTCTTTGGCGCACAGGCAAAGGCTCAAGATTGTTTCCCAGCGAAAGATGATCGCCGTTTGGTTTACGACGGCGCGGGAATGCTTGCAGCCAATGAAGTGCAGTTGTTGGAAGACAGTTTGCAGAATTTAGCTCGCACTACCGGGACACAAATCGTTGTGGTTATTGTTGAAGATCTATGCGGGTTTGTACCCTACGCTTTCGCAACGAAACTTGGAGAGCAATGGGGCGTTGGTCAAGCCAAGCAAGACAACGGAATCGTATTCCTTATTAAACCGAAACAGGCCTCTTCAAAAGGAGAAGCTTTCATTGCGGTTGGAAGGGGACTTCACGGAACCATTCCAGATGCGATATCTTACACCATTGTTGAAAACGAATTTATTCCATTAGCGAAGCAAAAAAAATATTTTGAAGGCATTGCGAAAAGTGTTCAAATACTTTCCGATTTATCTCGCGGAAAATATCCTGCAAGTGAATATTCTCCTGAAAAGAAAAAGAACAAAGGCGGAATACTAGGTGCTCTCGTTTTCTTCATAGTCATTGCCAGCGTTTTCTTTTTGTTTAAAGTGAAAAGCACTCGTACGTATGCACGCACAAACAACCTTGGTTTCTGGGCTGCATGGGCCTTACTGGCATCAATGAATACAAGTCACTCAGGATATTACAATTCGTTTCGCGGAGGAAGCGGAGGCTTCGGCGGATACGGTGGAGGAAGTTCAGGAGGAGGCGGATTTGGAGGTTTCGGCGGCGGCGGTTTCGGCGGTGGTGGAGCAGGTGGTTCTTGGTAATTCTTCCATGCGCAATTGTGGTACGGTTTTTTAGTTAGGGCTATTGGTACAACGAATCTGCGTTGTACCTTTAACCCGAACTTATGAAAAAGAAAATTGTCCTGTTTTTTGTTGTCCAATCGCTTATTACAGCCACTGCTTGGGCACAACCAGATCCGAAAACAACTACAGATAAATTCGCGTCGTTGTTGAACTACATCGAATACATGTACGTCGACTCGGTAAACTCAAAAGAACTTACAGAAAAAGCAATCATTTCATTGTTGGAAGAATTGGATCCCCACTCAACCTACATCAGCGCTGAAGAATTACAAGAAGCCAACGAGCCGTTGGAAGGAAGTTTCGATGGAATTGGCGTTCAGTTCAACATACTTCACGACACCATTATGGTAGTTGAACCCATTCAGGGCGGTCCTTCTGAGAAGTTGGGAATTCGTGGTGGAGATAAAATTGTAACCGTTGACGGTGTGAATGTTGCTGGCGTTGGCATGAAGAACACCGATGTTTTCAAGAAGCTTCGTGGTCCACGCGGAACGAAAGTAAAAGTGGGCATTTTACGCAAAGGTGTGAAAGGAGTTGCTACCTACGAAATCATTCGCGATAAAATTCCAATCTATTCTATCGATGCGGCATACATGGCTGCTGAGGGAGTGGGATACATTAAAGTATCTCGATTTGCGAAGACAACAACGGAAGAGTTGCGCAAGGCGTTAGACGACTTGAAGAAAAAAGGAATGCGCGATTTAGTGTTAGACCTTCAAGACAACGGTGGTGGAATGTTAAGCGCAGCGATTGACATGTGTGATGAGTTTTTGGATAAAGACAAATTGATTGTATTCACAAAAGGACGTGCTTTCCCGGAGGAGAAAACAAATGCAAAGCCGCGTGTTAAAGGAAGATTTGAAGAGGGGCGATTGGTTGTGTTAATTGATGAATCTTCAGCTAGTGCAAGTGAAATTGTAAGTGGTGCCATTCAAGATTGGGACCGTGGGGTTATTGTTGGAAGAAGATCGTTTGGAAAAGGATTGGTTCAACGTCCAGTTCCATTACCCGACGGATCTATGGTTCGCTTAACCGTTCAGAAGTATTATACACCTGCTGGAAGATGCATTCAGAAACCTTACGAGAAAGGATTGGAAGATTACGAGATGGATTATTTGAAGCGATTGAAGAACGGTGAGTTCTTCCATGCAGATAGCATTAAGTTTTCTGAAAAGGATAAATACGAAACGCGTTTGACGCATCGCACGGTATATGGCGGTGGTGGAATTATGCCAGATGTTTTTGTTCCATTGGATACGTCTGAGAACAGCAAGTATTTTTCGAATCTTCTTCGTGTT
>CAMDFE010000085.1 GCA_945897395.1 Chryseobacterium gleum
TCTAAACTTCCTTTTCTAAAAAAGGCTTTGCGGCCATTTTTAAAACGCGCTTCAACCACGTCAAACGGCTTTAAGCCGTCTGCCAATGGAACTCCTGATAGCCAATCGAAAACTTCCTTCTTCCCTGTGCTGCAGGTTCCGCAATTACCATTGCTTTTACAGCCGTTAGGAACGCTCCCATCATTATTTCCACAACTCGAACATCCCATGTTTTCTATTTTATATTCTCAAATATACAAATTAGCTTCCCACTATCTTCTTGATCTCGTTCAACTTGAACAAAGCTTCAACCGGGGTAAGTGTATTGATATCAATTTTTTCTACTTCTTTTTTTATCTGAACCAAGGTCGGGTCGTCGAGTTGGAAAAAACTTAATTGCATTTTTTCTTCTCCTTGAACCGCGTTCGCTTTCCCTTTGCCCACAGGGACTTCACCTCTTTTTGTTTCCAATTCGTGAAGCATATCATTCGCGCGATTCACGACCGTCTTCGGCATTCCTGCCAACTGCGCCACGTGAATTCCAAAGCTGTGATTGCTTCCGCCTTCTTGCAACTTCCTTCTAAAAACAATTTTTCCTTTCGCCTCAGAAACCGACACGTTATAGTTTTTAATACGCGGAAATAAATTCGTCATATCATTCAACTCGTGGTAATGCGTTGCGAAGAGTGTCTTCGCTCTGAACTGCCCGTGCTCGTGCAGATATTCCGCAATTGCCCAGGCAATGGAAACGCCGTCGTACGTTGATGTTCCTCTTCCGATTTCATCCAACAAAATTAAACTTCGATCACTTAAATTATTTAAAATACTGGCGGTCTCATTCATTTCAACCATGAAGGTCGATTCTCCTGCGCTCATGTTATCATTCGCACCCACACGCGTAAACACCTTGTCTACAATACCCATTCTCACGCGCTTCGCAGGCACGAAAGAGCCCATCTGAGCCATGAGTACAATGAGCGCGGTTTGTCGCAACACAGCAGACTTACCCGACATGTTGGGTCCGGTGATCATCATGATCTGCTGCAAATCTCGGTCGAGCATAATATCGTTTGCGATATACGGATCATTCGGCGGAAGGCGCAATTCAATAATGGCATGTCTTCCTTGTTCAATCTCTAATTTGTTCTCTTCTGTAAACTCAGGTGCGCAATATTTATTAGCTACTGCAACCGTTGCGAAAGAAGCCAGCGCATCAATCTCTGCCAGCACCCGAGCATTCAATTGCATGCTCACCAAGTGTGGCAGCGTCTCTTCAATCAACGATTGATAAATCTGATTTTCTAAAATTGAAATCTTGTCTTCAGCACCCATAATCTTCGCTTCGTATTCCTTCAGCTCTGGGGTAATGTATCGTTCCGCTTGTGTGACCGTTTGTTTGCGAATCCATTCCTGCGGAACCTTGTCCTTATGCGTGTTTCGCACTTCCAAATAATATCCGAAAACATTGTTGAAGCAAATCTTCAAGGATGGAATTCCAGTTCGTTCGCTTTCGCGTTCTTGCACCATTTGCAAATAGTCTTTTCCTGACTTTTGCAAATTCCGCAACTCGTCTAAATCAGCATTCACGCCTTCGGCAATAACAGAACCGCGGTTCAGCGCCATAGGAGCTTCCGGATTTATTTTTTCGAAAATGTTATTGCACCAATCGGTCAGAGTCTTCAACACGTTGAACAACGCTTGTATCTCTTTGCTGGTTGAATTCGCACCCAACGCTTGAATGTGCTCTGCCGTTTGCATGCCCTTCGCTAACTGAAGCAATTCGCGTGGATTCACACGTCCTGTTGCGATCTTCGAAGCCAATCGTTCAACGTCACCAATGGTGTTCAAATGAAGGCGCGTTTCAGCAAGAAGCTCTGCGTTCTTGACAAAATTTCCAACTACAAACTGACGTTTTTCAATTTGAGTAATATCTTTCAAAGGCATGAGCACCCAGCGTCGCAAAAGTCTCGCACCCATGGGTGTGCTGGTGTGATTGAGCGTGTAGAACAACGTTGCTGTTTCGTCGTAATTCGAATGCACCAACTCTAAATTTCGAATGGTGAATCGATCTAACCAAACAAACGTGTCTTCTTCAATTCGAGAAATTTTTTGAATGTGCTGCGTCTTGTGATGCTGCGTGTCTTTCAAGTAATGCAACACCGTTCCTGCAGCAATAACCCCAAGCTTCAATTCTTCAACACCAAAACCTTTAAGCGATTTCGTGTCGAATTGCTTTTGCAAAACTTCTTTCGCGTAGTCCAATGAAAATACCCATTCGTCTATGCGAAACGTAAACCACTTCGTATCTCCAAACGCTTCGCGGAACTGCTGATCTTCGTGCTTTTGAAACAACACTTCATTCGGACGAAAGCTTTGAAGCAATTTATTAATGTGGGAAGTACTTCCTTCCGCCAAATAAAATTCACCGGTGGAAATATCTAGAAAACTAACTCCCGCTTGCTGATCTCGCATCACCACCGCGGCCAAAAATTGGTTGTTCGAACTGTCGAATGTTTTCTCGTTATAACTCACCGCTGGTGTTACCAATTCGGTAACGCCGCGCTTTACAATTTTCTTGGTAAGCTTCGGATCTTCAAGCTGATCGCAAATGGCCACGCGGTTTCCCGCACGAACCAACTTCGGTAAATACGTATCTAGCGAATGGTGAGGGAATCCTGCTAACTCGATGTAGGTTCCTACGCCGTTTTTTCGCTTGGTCAATGTAATTCCTAAAATACGTGAAGCGGCAATCGCATCTGATCCGAACGTTTCATAAAAATCGCCGACACGAAACAACAAAAGCGCATCTGGATACTGCGCCTTAATCTCGTTGAATTGTTTCATGAGTGGTGTTTCCACCACCGTCGATTTTTCTTCCGTCATTTTACGCCACCTTCAATTGACTCAATTTCGAACTTTCGAATTTATCTCGCGCGTAAGCCAATGTTACTTTGAATTCTTTTTCTTCCGTTTGATTCGGGATTTCAAACATTAAATCCAACAAGATAGCCTCGCAGATTGAACGCAATCCCCGCGCCCCCAATTTGTATGTCATTGCTTTTTCAACAATATAATCCAATACTTTTTTCTCGAAAGAAAGTTTCACCCCGTCCATTTCAAACAACTTCACATACTGCTTCACCAACGCGTTTTTCGGTTCAGTGAGAATTCTTCTCAATGCCGATTCGTCTAGCGGACTTAGAAACGTTAATACCGGGAAGCGACCAATTAATTCAGGAATTAATCCGAACTGTTTCAAGTCGGCAGGAGCAATGTATTGCAACCATCCGCCTTGTTCTTCAACCGTAAATGCATTGCGATATCCGATGCTCGCTGTGTTCATGCGGCGCTCAATGTGCTTGTCAATTCCATCGAATGCACCTCCACAAACAAACAAAATATTCTTGGTGTCAATTTGAATCATCTTCTGCTCCGGATGCTTTCTTCCGCCCTGTGGGGGAACACTCACCGTTGCTCCTTCCAGCAATTTCAATAATGCTTGTTGAACTCCTTCACCACTTACGTCTCGCGTAATGCTTGGGTTGTCGCTCTTGCGTGCAATCTTATCTATTTCATCAATGAATACAATTCCGCGTTCTGCCTTTTGCACATCGAAGTCTGCGCTTTGTAAAAGTCGAGATAGAATGCTCTCCACGTCTTCGCCAACATAACCCGCTTGTGTAAGAACCGTTGCATCTGCAATGCAAAACGGAACGTTCAACATCTTCGCAATGGTTTTTGCTAAAAGGGTTTTTCCTGTTCCGGTTTCACCAACCAAAACAATGTTCGATTTTTCAATTTCAACTTCATCGTCTTGCTTACCTGCTGCGTGCTGCGACAATCGCTTGTAGTGATTGTACACTGCCACACTCAACACCTTCTTGGCCTCATCTTGCCCAATGATGTATTCGTTCAAAAAATCTCTGATTTGAATCGGCTTCATTAATTCCGAAGTGCTGAATTCTTCCTTCGGAACAACAGCTTCTTCTTTGACAATCTCGTTGGCTTGTCTCGCGCAGTCGTCGCATATGTGTCCAGAAACACCCGCAATGAGAACATTCACCTCGCTCTTTTTTCTTCCACAAAACGAGCAGTTAATCTCTAGTTTGGCCATCTTTAATTCTTTCCAACAAAGGTAATGAAACTCGGCTGTTTACATAGGGTCTACGTCAATAGACACGCGAACCATTTTATATTTCTGTTGAGACGTGAGTGAATGCGAACAATCTATGAGATAGCGCTTCACTTGAGCTGGTGTTATTTCATTCGGAATCCGTATCCAAAATTGTTGAATGTAGTAGTTGTTCACGCGGCCAATGGCGGGCGTTTCAGGACCCGTATAATTTCCGAATAGCGATTTGAAGAACCAAGTGCCAAGTTCTGCTGCTGCACTAAGCACCACTCCTTGTTCCTTGTGCTTTACGGTAAGCTTTATCATTCGAGTAAACGGAGGATAACGGAACTGCTTGCGCTCTGCTAACTCCAACGCGAAGAATTGTCCATACTGATTGTTTTCTATCAACGGAAAAACCCAATGTTCGGGAGCGTAAGTTTGTATCAGCACTCGGCCTCGTTCTTCTCTTCTTCCGCTTCTTCCCGCAACCTGAACCATCATCTGAAACGCACGTTCTATCGAGCGAAAATCGGGATGCTTCAACATGCGATCGGCGTTCAATATTCCAACCAGATGGACATTGCTAAAATCTAAACCCTTCGTCACCATCTGCGTTCCAATGAGCACATCGGTCATTCCGCTTTCGAATTCCGAAATAATTTTATGGTGTGCATTTTTTCCTTTTGCAACATCCAAGTCCATGCGAGAAATACGCAAATGCGGCAAACACTCGCCCAACTCTTCCTCTATTCGTTCCGTTCCTGCGCCCAACATTTTGAATGCGTTCGCTCCGCAAGACGGACATTGCTGAACAGGAATTTCATGATGACCGCAATAGTGACAGCGCAGTTCATGATGAAATTTATGATACGTCAAACTCACATCGCAATTCTTACACTCGGGCGTGTAATGACACATTTCACATTCCCACAGAGGCGTGTATCCACGGCGGTTCTGGAACAAAATAACTTGCTTCCCCGCCTTTACAGTTGAGTCTATAGCCTCCAATAAAATCGAAGAAAAAACTCCCTGCATTCTCTTCGCCTGAAGCTCTGATCGCAGGTTTACAAAATCTATTTTAGGTTGAACAGCATTGCCATAACGCTCGAACATTTCAACCAGCTGATATTTTTCTTGTGTCGCATTGAAGTACGATTCCAACGAAGGTGTTGCGCTTCCTAACACCACTTGGGCATTCGATAAAACACTTAACTTAATAGCAGTGTCTCGCGCGTGATATCGCGGAGCTGGATCTTGTTGTTTGAATGTGCCTTCGTGTTCTTCATCTACGATAATTAATCCCAGATTTTCGAAAGGAAGAAACACTCCTGAACGAGCGCCAAGCACTATATCGAATCTATGCAATTCAGAATGCACCCGATGCCACACTTCTGTGCGTTCATGGGTACTGTAGCCGCTGTGGTAAATACCCACACGAACTCCAAAAAAACGTTGAATGCGATCAATCAAATGCGATGTCAATGCAATTTCAGGAACCAACAACAACACTTGTTTGCCTTGTTGAATTTGCTCTTGCATGAGGTGCAAATACACTTCTGTTTTTCCGGAAGAAGTAACTCCGTGCAGCAATGTAACTCCTGAATGAGATTTGATTTTCTCAAATGCGCTTTGTTGCAATTCGCTCAGAACAGGTAACGGAAGAAGTTCGTGATCTCCGCTCACCATGCGCAATTCAGCGCGTTCTTCAATAGCAAGTATTCCCTTCTTCACCAATGCTGAAATGGTTGAAGCGTCGGTCTTCGATTGAATCTCAAGTTCCTTCTTCTTCACGGATTCTCCGCTGTTTCCGTCCCATTTGCTCATTTGCAAAAACGTCATCAACACTTGAATTTGCTTGTCCGCATTGCGTTTTTCCAAAGACGAAAAATGTTGTTGCAACTGTTCGTCCGTATTTCCGTTTTCTCCTAAACCCACATAAGAAACTCGCTTCGGAATGAACTTCTCTTTCACTTCTTCGAACGACGCAATGGCGTTCTTCTTCAATAGATTTTTTAATGTAGAATGAATGGAAACTTTCGGCAATGCGTGTTGAATGTCTTTCGACATAACGCCCATTCCACGGTCTTTTTCAACAATCACATCTAAAACCGAACGTTCATTCGGTGTTAGTTCAACAGACAAATCTTTCGTTGTGTAAACCGTTTCACTCGATAGTTTCAATCCACTTGGAAGAGCTGCGGTCATAACTTCTCCGAGCGTGCAAGCATAGTATTTCGCTATCCAGTCCCACAATTTCATTTGTGTTTCTGAAACAACAGGAACGTCGTCTAGCACTTCTTCAAAATACTTTGCAGCATAGTCTTGCGGAACTTCTTCGTGGACACGCCACACAATTCCTGTGTATCGCTTCGACTTCCCCAAGGGCACTACTACGCGAACCCCTTGCTGAACATGGCTCTCCCAAGCTACAGGAACCCTGTAGGTAAGCACTTGCGGAAGCGCCAACGGGACAACAACATCAACAAAAAAAGTCTTCATAGTCTATAAACAAATAGAGACACGAAGGTCGTGTCTCTACTATAATTGGGGTTGAAATTCTTATACTTTTCTTTCTAAAACTTCGTCAATCATTCCGTACTCTTTGGCTTCAGAAGCAATCATCCAATAATCGCGATCGC
>CAMDFE010000086.1 GCA_945897395.1 Chryseobacterium gleum
TCCAACTCACCAAAAATTCACTATCCGAACTACTCCCATTTGTACACGACTCTACACCCACCTCACTCACCGTAGGATTCGTGGGAACAGCACTCGACAACACCCCCTGAACATTGGGGTACAACTCTAAATCCAAATACAACCGACGATTCAACACACTGACCGAAGTTGAATTTTCTCTAAGCGCCTGAACAATCACCTTCGCATCACGCACATTACCCATCAACACCGTACGCTTATCAACACCCACATTCAACAACGTCGTTCCATTACCTGAATTACCATCCAAAATCAAGGTTTCGTATTGGGATTGCAAGACACTGCTGCCACTCGCGTGGTATTCGATCTTCACATCTACCTCATACACCTTATCGCCAACAGGCATAACGTCGCTCGCGTAATCCACGCCGAACGTTAGTGTAAACAAGCTACCTAAATCGCTCTGCGTAGAAGACAAGCTCGGAAGTTGAACCTGTTGGTTTGAATTCACTACGACGTCGCCGGTAACTGACGTGTACTGCAGGCGTTGAGTAACGGGTGGGTACTGAGCGAGAATGGAGAGAGAGGGGATAAGGAGAGTGATTATAAAAAAACACCGACGTAAAAATGACTTCATATTAAAAATTTGCTAATTCAGTAATTTCAAAATTTTTATAAACCCCATTTCCAATCCATCCCTCGCTAATTTTCGTGACTACATCAGATAATTGATGAGACAAAACATCTATTTTTTTATAATCGAAATAATCAATCGTAATCTTCGATTTCTGAAAATTTCCTTCCGAAAAATCTCCATCTATTAACGGACTTGAATACCTTGAAATCATGGTAACACTTGACATTCTACCGTAGGTATCCACTCCATATTCCGCTCTTTCAATTTTAAAAGGTTCATTAAAAAAAAGAACTATTTGTTTGAACCCATTGCTTTTCGACTTTTCGAGAATCCTGGAGGTGTAGTTTAGGTATTCATCAAATTGCTTTTCCAACCAATTCGCTTGTTGCGATTTATTTTTTAAAATATAAATCCTATTTTCTTCCTCAATAATTTGAATGACCCATGATTCATTCGAATAAACTTTGGTTCCAGGAAATTCGTAATAACTGGCTGTAAGACTCATTTCTCCTATGCCTTTAAATTCTTCAAGTGCGGAATTCGACGACTCTCCTGCAAAAGATTTGTAATGCGTTTGAAAAGACCAAGCAGATTGATACTGCTCTGCCATTTCTTTAAAAATAACTCTTGCTTCTAACGGCGTTATTTCTCGCTCGGTTTGAGCATAAATCAATGCGCAGAAAAAAAACAACAATGCAAACAAGAAAGACCGTTTCATTTTAGGGCTGTTTAATTGTGCTGTTGTGAGTTTCTTGAATAGTCATAACACCACGTTCAGTTTCTTTCTTCACTCGCATTAATTTTCCTTCTTCGTCATATTCATAAAAGGTCGCAAAATGTCTTTCATCTAATTCCGCAACAAAACGGAGATTAACGGGATCATAGACATAGGTTTTCATACTTCCATCAAATGGAAAAAAACGAATATCATCGAAGTATACGGTTGATCCATCATCTGAAGAGAGCGCCACATCGACGTAATCAATATCAACTGGAGTTGTAAATTCTAGAGTAACTAACTGCCAATCGTCTACAATCGGATGAATCGCACTCGGAGTTACCGAATACGAATCAACCGTTGATGAACCTGAATGATTAACATACACATGCATTCGAGGGTGAGTAAAAGATTGAATACCGAAGGGGATGGTTCCTTGAGAGACCCATGCTTCCATGACATATTTCTTAGATGGCTCAGGCATTAGACGAGGTAAGCAATTTTCACAATAACTGCTTTCACCAATGGATACATTTCCATCTTCGTTCATTGAAAAACCCCAATCACTTAAAAATATTTGCTCTGGGCAACTCACTCCTGAAAATTTCACAACACTCGCAATGTTGCATTGATTCTTTGGATGTCCTGATGTAGACCAAACAATTTCAACCAAATAATCGCCAGCAGATAATGCGCCGTAAGAAGAGTTGTAATCCCAAACTGCATTTCCTCCTGGGCAGTGAATGATTGTTCCGTTACATTCTATTCCGCTACAATTTCCTAAAAACGAATTTGTAGGATAAAAATTCACTTCAGTTATTGGAGCCTTCCAGTCGATTGGAAAATTATTTACGAAGTCTATGGACAAACCAAAAGTCGATGGATTGGAAATTTGTGTAGATAACCACAATCGATGAACTTCACTTGTATGACTACACGACGGATCATAAAACCAAAACAATCTCTGATTGTTATCACAAATGGTTAAGTTCTCATCACACGACATGGAATTACACAAACGGTATTCATCGGAAGAAATGGCGGTCAGATTTGATTCACATTGAATGTTTGGGAGACAACTTCCTCCTGATATTGTTGCACTTGTACACAAATTAACCGTTCCTCCAAATTTGGAATCGAGAACATATTTTACAAGATAAAAACCGTTCGAAAGAGTAGAAAGAAAACTACTACCCAATGAAATATTATTGGTTAAACTTCCAAAAGCTGCAATAGGAAGATTCTCGCTTATTACAGCTTCCGAAAGTGATTCAAACGGTCCGTATAAATAAAGAGAATCTGAATTTACTAATAACGATGACGTTCCGCAAAGATTCGCAGAGAAGGACAGATTCAAATCTAGCTCACCTTGGTATTGAAAGTTGTACCACTGAACCGTGCGATGAAAATCGTTGGTATCGTTAATTGTTTGAACATATACTGTATTGTTACATAGTTGATATGCTTCGACGTATTGCATGTCGGCAAACAAGGTATCAGTAACATTCGGAGTGCTCAAACCATCGTAAAGTGTACCATGTGTCCATGAAATTTGCGCTTGCAAAACATTAGAAAACAATAAAAGGCAAATCGAATAAATTACTTTTTTGGAGAATTGCATATTCAATAATTAATTTGAAACATATGTTGCGGTAACTATACAACCTGTCGCATCGGTCACTGTAATTGTTGCACTTTGAACGGCTGAAGGAATAACAAGCTGTCCACAATTTGAATACGTCGGAGAATTTCCTGTTGTATTCACACTTCCAATGTTATAAGTATAAACTGGAGTTCCTCCTGTAACAACAACGTCGTGACCACCTGAGCTCATAACAAAATCAACGTTTAAATTACATTCGTTGACGTCGCAAACTGTTTGATAACTCCCTTGCATAATCATTCCAGTAGTGCTCTGAACTTTCAATGCATATTTACCCGTATGTGATTTTTCAGAAGATCTTGAAAATCCTGAACCCGATGAATTGTATTGCTTATCGTCACAGTTTGCTCCATTAAATTCAAAATTGTCATACATGAATTCATTGTACGCCGTATTTGCCGCGACTGCTGATGGAAGAGACTGATGATTAACAAATCTTGCGCTACTATATCTGTTCAGCGCATCTTTGTTTTCTAACTCTTGTCCTTGTGGTCCGAATCGACTAATAGCAGATGAGAATGTCCAATTTCGCGTATCAATTTCCCAAATACCATTTGAAGAAATCTTATAGAACGGCGTAAACGATTTGAAGTAACCGTCTTCTCTTACGTCGGTGCTGTTATTGAAATCACTCTGTGTTCGTTCAGTCAAATAACTATACGATTTTGAAGGCTTCCATGAACCACGTATTCCCAAAATAAATGGATTGGTCGTAGTCAAATTTCCATTCTCATCATTGAAGCAATTGCATTGTGTTTGCCAATCATTGCTGTATTCGATTGCAGAGGCTTGTATAACCTTAGAATAAAGATTAGAGGACAGCAAATTTATTGGGTTGACGCGAGTCGTAATGGATTGCATGGCTGCCCCTTGCATATTTCTGTAGCCACTTCGAACAACCTTCGCTTTTACATTTTGACAAAGCACTGCGTGACCAAACTTGTCTACAGCTTGAACGAAATTATCTGCAACTTGAATTATCCAAACACGCACAGGGTTGCTCAAAGAGCCACCTGTTAGTGCGAGCTCATCACCCTCTGTGTAATAATTTTTTGCACTGTAGGTTACCGCCTTGCCTACTCCATCGAAACTTAAATTTTCTTGCATGCCAATATTCTTTGCGGCAGAATTCATTTGATCATATTTCCAATAAGCCGGAATGGTTAAGTTGTAAACCTCATCTTTGAAATTGGTAGTAACACGCGTAAGTATCGGTTGGCCAGATTCGGCATCATACGCTAAGTTCTCGGTTTCAACATAACTTCCAACATCCGACGCAATGGTTCTCTCTAATAAACCAAATCGTTGAACAACCTTCGTTAATGTCATGGATCGGAATTGCTTCTTTTCAAATGAACCTGAGAACCACAAGGAAGGAATTGGGAATGGGCCAAAGGGTAATGTGATCATATCCAGATTCGGCGAAACGCTGCATACATTCGAAACTGAATTTTGCTCTGATTCATAACCGTAAGCATCGAATACAACACCTAATTCGCGATTGTTTTGAATGGATCCATTCCCACTCACAACTGTCACAAGATTATCAAGTTTACTTCTATTGTTCGCACTTGGCAATTCGTTTAATTTATATTCATACTTTACAAAAGATTTTGGTGTCGTTGCTCCTTCAGCATAAACTTCCTGGGACATTGGCTTGCCATGCATGTCGTTCATTTCAATATAAAATCCTTGAGAGCCTGTGTAATAATCTTTGTGTGATTTAAAATTGGATAAAATCTGAAGACTAAAATTTGGCGTACGATCGCGATAAGAATCTAAAAGCGTTCTGTCCGCTATAATTGGAAAATCCTTTGCTGTAAAGAATTTTTGAACGACAAATCCCGTGGCGTTGTGTGACACATTTTCACGACTCAGATTATTCACTCTAACTTCAGAATAACCTACTGAAGCCATTGGATATAGCATTTCACCAATTGGTTCATCATGAAAAAATTGTTCGTCAGGCACCCCCTTGAACTTTATATCATAAAAAACGGGCTGATGAAATGGGTTTTCTTCTGCGCCAACTTGAGGTTCGTAAATGGCAACCCCCGAACTAATTCTATTGTTGTCTGTTTTATTCTCGGATGTCGTGTAGGAATATTCTTGACCGTAGGTCATGCTGCTTCCCGAAATATCACTTAGCTCCTCCCAATTATCGTTAATTAGAATTCTTTTCACGCGGTGTCCACCACCCAACTTACAAGAATTCACTTCTCTTACGCGAATTTGAGATCGAATGGTAACAAGCTTCTGAGCCTGGTGATCGTTGTACAAGTGGGTATTTGGATTTTTAAAGAACTCCAATAAACTTCCTGCAGCATCTTTCATAGCGAGCAATATCTGAGAGGCGTTTCCTCCTTCAGTAGTTGACTGCATAACTTGCTTTGTCAAGTTCATTCTTGCGAATTGCAAACCAGCTTTTGTAATCGGTGAGTACTTGTCATCGCCACCATTGTCTTTCAACTTTACTGATTGAAATCTTACATAACCATATGGTACTCCATTGTGCTCAACAACACCTATAACTCTTTGACCATTTTCCTCGGCTATTTCATAATAGCCTGGGACATATTCATAAAACTCTTCATTCGTATTCTTCAGCCTGAATTGAATGAGGGCCTTTATAAATACAAACTTATCGTCGTTAAAATAATGCTGAATGTCTTCGTCATATTCTGAAGTTTCTTGTCCATTTATCTTCTTCTTTTGAAGATTAAAAATGATGTATCTATTAAATTGAAATTCGACATCCGCTGAAGACTGATCTGAAATGATAACAGCACCTGGTGACGAATTTTGAATGTCAATATCAATATTGGGTGAGCCAATTGTAGACGACGTCCCTACAATTTCCATCATACGCATGGCATCCTTATCTTGAACATATGCATAATCATCTGCTTCATATTCAATTTGTATAAAACCACCAGAGGGCAAGCGAATTGCGCTCAGCGCCCAAACTGCAGCATATTTATCAGCTAAATTTTTATCTTGGGGTGTATATGGGTTTTCACTGTTTGATAAACCTGTAGAGTTATGGCTCCAAGTGCTTGCTCCGTTATTTGGTTTGTAAGTACCCCATCTGTCGTATGCCATTGCATTGTAATCTGGATTTAATTCAGAATTCATTGCACCACCCGAAGTGGTTTCTCCAGCATAGTAAAAATTGTAGCTACTGAATTTTGCTTTATTCGAATTGCTGTAAGTGAAATATATCTTCCTTAATGTTAGCTTTCCATGTGTGCTTGCATCTGAATTCGGTGAATTCTGACATAGCGAATAGTCATACTCGAAATGAACTGTTTTAATAGGTGATTCACCTGACAACAAATTACCCGAACCGTCGAATTGTGACTTGGCGTAAAGTCTAATTTCCTTTAAGCATTTCTGCTTTATGCCGGTATTCTTTGCACCATCTTTGTTCACGACCCCCAGCCCATCGAGCCTATCCTCTAAAACGAATAAGGCCACGTAGTTCTTTGTCTCAATTTTATTGAGAAAATAAAGATCCTTCTCTCCGTATTGGTAGGAAGCTTTATCGTCATATGAAATTGACTTTAATCCTGAATTATGGTTGGCCGTTTTTTCTCCATACGGATGACGAAACTTAAAATCTGCTACACGTGGGTAACCGAATGTGGTATAATCGCCCAA
>CAMDFE010000087.1 GCA_945897395.1 Chryseobacterium gleum
CTCCTTGCTTGTTGTATACTTTGAATGTTCCTTCTTTCAATCCGGATAAATAGTTTCCTTCTTCCTTCAATTTTCCATTCTCTCGCAGATCTATCCATAAACCTACCCGTTCCGCGTTTTTATTGAATCTATTGATTTTATCTTCCGAATAAATTAATCCAATTTTATAAGTTCTTCGCGTAATAACTCTTCCGTCTTCCGCGTACTCAAAATACTTTCCTTCAATTTGATTGTTTACATAATTGAAAGATATTTTTTCTTTTTCCGAAGAAAAATATTCAGCGGCTGGACCATTCTTTAAATCATTCAAATAGGTAATCATTCTATCTTTCCTTCCTAACGAATCGTAATAACATTCCGCGCCGGTTTTGACATTTGCTTGATATTCTATGGATTGCTGAAGACTTCCATCCAATCGAAAAAACTTCCACGTGGAATCCAGCTGAAAATCTTTTCTATTTCCCTCTGATTTCAATACTCCTGTATCAAAATAATTTTTCCAATAGCCGTTTGGTTTTCCTTCAACCAAAAATCCTTCACTGCTTTTTTGACCGTTTGGATAATAAAACACTTTGTATTCGTTTTGAGCCAACAGTGATAACTGAAAAGCCAAAAGCAAAGTGATTAATATTCCGTGTGATTTCATTTTTCAAAGGTCGTTATGAATTCTAATTCAAAACCAATCTGAGCTTAACTTTGTTTTCACCAACATCTATTATCTAATTATAATCTTTATAAAAGGAAATAGTAATAGTAATAGGGCTGTTAATACCGTCAGTAAGTTTTTCTTTCTTTCTTAGGAATTGTAGTTATTATCATTGAAGTAACATTTTCTTAACAGTGTGAATAGAGTTAAATCTATGATATTGAATGAATTTGTAATGATTCAACAACCGTGTTGAAAGAATTGTTTGTTGATAATTTATATAGTGTAAAAACTGTTTTTATGTTGATCAATTTCGTTCATAACAAAACCAAAAAAGTGAGAAGTAAATTTTGTCACGAACTCTTTCTGTATAAGGGTATAAACAATATGAAAAGAAAAATTATGTTGTGAACAGTTATTCACATGTTAGAAACATAAAAAACTGGAAGTTGTTAAAAGACTTCGCTTTCCATTCACATAGGTATTCAAAACAGAAAAGAAGAGAATAAGTTTGTACAAATCTAAATAAACATGAAACTATATATAGGTTCTGATCACGCTGGTTTCGAAATGAAAGAAGCCCTGAAACAATGGATGGCAACTGAATTTCATTCCATACAAATAGAAGATAAAGGCTGCCCAACAGCGGATAGTTGTGACTACGCAGATTATGCGCACGCTGTGGCGGAAAGTGTAAATAATGATTCACGTGGAATATTGCTTTGTGGTTCTGCGAACGGAGTAAGTATTGCGGCTAACAAACACGCCGGCGTGAGAGCAGCATTATGTTGGACGGAAGAAATTGCAGTTCTAGCCCGTCTGCATAACGACGCAAATATATTGTCTATACCCGCAAGATTTGTGACACTTGACGTGGCCCAGGCTATGGTTAGAGCATTTTTCAACACGCCGTTTGAAGGGGGAAGACATGCTAAAAGAGTAGAAAAAATTGATTTGTAAGATGAAAAGATTAATAGGATTATTACTTGCAATTGTAAGTCTGAACGCCCAGGGACAAGGGGTGAAAGATGAATTCGATAAGCGTGACACGTACATGAATACCATTACGGTAAAGGAGCTTAAAGAACAACTCTTTATTTTAGCGGCAGATGATTTTGAAGGAAGGGAAACTAGTAAGCCTGGCCAGAAAAAAGCTGCGGCTTATTTAGAGAATTACTATGAATTATTGGGTTTAGAAAAAGGTTCTAACACAGGGGTTCAGCAACAAAGTTTTCCATTAAGAAAAAGAAAATTAACTTCCACGGCGCTTACCATTAACGGAAAGAATTACGAGAGCTCTAAAGATATTTTCTCGTTGGATGCAGATGGTTTAGAAGGCGCAAAGTCGTTTTCTAAAATTGTATTTGCTGGCTATGGAATATCTCAAGGACGCTACAATAGTTATGCTGGATTAGATGTGAAGGACGCTTTGGTTGTTGTGATGGACGGGGAACCCAAAAACAAAAAAGGGAAGTCACTTATTTCAGGAGATACAGAACAGCTCAGCGACTGGTCCTATGATCCAGGGTTGAAAGTGGCGTTGGCACAAGAACAAGGAGCGAAGGCTATTGTTGTGATTCGAAGAGATTATGCAACGTTCTTACCGCGTATTAAGTTTTGGTTGGAGTCAGAGAAGATGGAGTTGATTGAAGATATGGATGAGGCCGTTGCGACAGGAATTCCATTGATTTTCACCAATGAAAAATCGGCAAACGAGTGGTTCAATTTAGATCTTGCAAAAAATCTAGATGGTTTAAAGAAGAATAGAAAACCGCTATTTTCAAATAAAACCATAAGACTTTGTGAAAGAGAGGTTGAAGCTGTGTTGAATGTAAGTGTAACGGATGAAATGGTTTCCAGCGAAAATGTATTGGCTTTCATTGAAGGAAGTGATGCAGCGCTGAAGAATGAAATTGTTGTCGTGTCTGCGCATTACGACCACATTGGTATTGTGAACGGAGAGATTAACAACGGTGCGGATGACGACGGTTCAGGAACTGTTTCAGCTATGGAAATTGCAGAGGCGTTTATTCAGGCGAAGAAAGAAGGCAACGGTCCGAAGCGCAGCATACTAATTCTTCATGTAAGCGGCGAGGAGAAAGGGTTGTTTGGAAGTGATTACTACACAAGACATCCGGTTTATCCAATGGAAAACACAGTTTGTGATTTGAATATAGATATGATTGGCCGTGTAGACGAGGCGCACAAAGACAATGAGAAATATGTCTACTTAATTGGAAGTGATCGTTTAAGTATGGATCTGCACAACATTTCTGAAAAGGTGAACAAGCAAACGTCTAATCTAACGTTAGACTACACCTTCAATTCAGAAGACGATCCTAACCAGTTTTACTACCGTTCAGACCACTACAATTTCGCGAAGAACAACATCCCTGTTATCTTTTATTTCAGTGGGGTTCATGAAGATTATCACAAGCCAGGGGACGACCCTGAAAAGATTCTCTACGACAAGATGTGCAGCATTGCACAATTGGTATTCTCTACCGCGTGGGAAGTTGCAAATGCACCGATGCGTCTTCAAATGAAAAACTAATTTTCTTTTTTCGGAAGGAAGAAAAAGAACGTGCTAAAGAAAGCGAAGAATGCCACTCCCGGCTGAGTTGTGAGCGTGTCCTCCGTGAGACAAGATAAAAACGCTAAAACAACAAACGCCAAGGCGAGGGTTTTTTTACACGCAACTTTCCACATAAAAAAGAAATACAATAAGAAGCTGAGCAAAGCTAAAACCCCAGCAGCAATCCAATACGACAAGAATTGATTGTGCACGGCGTGTTGTACTTTTTCATCCAGGTTAGGAGAAGTTTGTATGTAGGCCTCGTGATAAGCTTGTTTCACATTTCCCGGCCCCACTCCTAAAAGAAGATTTTGCTGTATAATGAATTTGGCGGCCTTGTAGTATTCCAACCGTTGGAACACGGAGTGTCCACTCGGATTTTCTCCACTTTTAAAGGTTTGATACTCGAAGACAATTTGGTGCCATCGCTTTTCTAAAGCGTTCCAATGCGGTTCGTTGCAATTGGTATTTCCAGCAAGAATATTCGAAATATCAGTATCTGATAATTGTTGAATCCCAGCCGCGTCTTTTGAAAGTCCTTTGCTTGCTAAATAGCGAATAAGAGTTGTTTGAATGAGCTGTCCCCTTGAATCCTTCTGAAGCAACGGGCGATTCGTTCGGCCAATCCAAGCGCGGTCTAGCTCAACCGGAGCAATGTTTATGAAAATACGGTTTCCATTTTCAGTTTGAAAATTGGTTGGTTGATGAATGTATTTCTCGCCACGAGAAGATTCAATTTGTTCGGGTTGGAAGTTGGTTGAATCTGTGTTTTTCGAAAGAAAAAAAAGTAGCGTAGAAGCGAGTGTAAGTGTTGTTCCTAAAACGATGAATTTGTTTCGTTTCGACTTTGAGGCAAAGAGGAGAATGATTAAAACAATTAAGAATCCCCAACCGGTGAGTGTTCCAACAAAAAAGAAAAACAATAACACAACAAATGAAAGAGCAATTTTGAATGGTAGCGAAATAACATTAGGCAACCCCCAGGCGCCAATAAGGGCCAATACAGCCATTAAACTAAAACGAATGTGTGAGATGAACAAAGAAGCGCTTCGGGGCTCAGGAAGGGGGTATTTGACAACCGCGTAAACAACGCAAACGAATGCAGAAATACCGACGGCAGAGAAAAACACTTTCCAAATAAACGATTCTTCTGATTTCGAGAGAGGATTAAGATTTTGTAAGAAGAGGGGAGCGAGGACCAGGGGGAGAAGCGTTTTAATTTCCTTCCACAAGAGGTTGTTTTCACCACCACGAAAAACACCTAAAAGAATAAGAAACCAAACAACAAGGAAGCTCAGGTAAATTGGGTTTTTTAAGACGGGAAGAAGAACGAAGGTCTTTTTTTCAATGGTGGTTGCTACAGAAACGAAAAGCAGAAAAAACATAGCTACAGACATTCCTAAGTTCCACAAGGGAAGCGTAAATGCCCAAACAGCGAGAGCGGCTAATTGAGTTTTAGGAAGACTGAAGAATTTCAGCACGTCTTATTTATTTTCTCTGCTTGCGGGTCCCGCAAGAATGGATGAATAGTTTTTTTGAAAGACTTCTTGTGAAGCCCGAATTAACGGATCGTTGGTTAACGACTGTTTAATAGCCGCCGAGCGGAAGTAATACATCTCTACAATTTTAGCTTCAATTTTTGGAGTGATTTCATTTTGAAGTTGAAGCAACGAACTCTCAAAAGCCCCGGCAATTCCGTTTTGTAAGTTGCTGAGCTGTTCTTTTAGCGCAGGATTTACAACGCTTTGATTGTCCAACTCTTTCTCAAGTTTTTCGATGTGCTCGTACCACGTAGGAACAAAATCTTTCGCGTTTGCTTTTGCGAATTGCACAAAGTCGGTATAGTCTTTTGATGAAATAGTAAAGCTTCCTCCGGAATCGATAGACGTATGTGTTTTCTTGAACTCAACGCCAAATCGGAAGTATGCGAAATTCTTTTGAAGTTGTGAAAGGATTTCTTTTGAAGCGCTAGGTGTGACTAGAATATCTGGATAAATACCACTTCCGTCTTTTACCGGTCTGCCGCTCGTGGTGTAGAATGTTCTGATTTTAGTTGTGTCTATTTGTGTGGCGCGTCCGTCTTTTTTGTTGCCATAATCAAGCTTCTGAATGCATCTTCCGCTTGGCGTGTAGTACTTTGCGACAGTGACTTTCATTTTAGCATTGTAAGAAAGATCTAAGGTTTGTTGAACCAATCCTTTTCCAAAAGAAGGAACACCAACAATAACGGCTCGGTCTAAATCTTGAAGACTTCCGCTTACAATTTCAGAGGCGGAAGCCGACATCTCATCTACCAATACCACCAGAGGAATGGTTAAGTCTAGCGGGTCGTATTGACCGATGTAAAGCTGTTTCCAAGACTCTGTCTTTCCCATTGTGCGGGTGATTTCAGTTCCTTTAGGCACAAAGAAATTCACGATTTTAACCGCCTCGAGGAGCAAACCACCTCCGTTTCCACGAAGGTCTAAGATGAGCTTATTCATGCCTTTTCCCTTCAGTGTGTTGAAGCTTGTCTTCACATCTTCTGATGCGGTTTGAGTGAACTCGTCGAGCTTTATGTATCCAACGTTGTTCTCGAGCAATTGAAAGTGAGGAACATCGGGGGTTTTAATACTTTCGCGGGTTACAGATAATTCTACAGAAGAGGATTTCCCAAGTTGAACAACAGTTAAGTTCACAACGCTTCCTGGCGTTCCGGTTAATCCGTCTTCAAGATTATCGAGATCAATTCCATCAATGGATTTTCCGTTTATGTGTGTAAGAATATCTCCAGCCCGAAGTCCAGATTTATAGGCGGGAAACGACTCGAAAACTTCAAGAACAGTATTCCTTCCATTTACTAAATCTACACGCGCGCCAACACCTCCGTATCTTCCAGTCTGAAGGTACATAGCGTCTTCTATTTTAGATTCGGGATAGTAAACGGTATAGGGGTCTAATGAGGCCAACATGCCTGAAAGAGCTGTATTTATTAGGTTTCCGGGAGCAGACTCTTCTACATAGAGTTCATCAAGCTGTCTGAAAACGTCAGTAAAAATCTCAAGGTTTTTTACAACCTCGAAGTAATTAGTAGATTGGTTTGGCTGCGCAAAAGAAGAAAAAGAAAAGAAAGAGAGCAATAAAAAAAGTAGAGAGGGTTTAAGTATTTTCATGGGTTGAATGCTCTTGGTTCGTAACAGTAATAAGTTGTTTGATGAGGTGCTTAACCTTTTGCTCCACATAATCATAATCAGGAATGCGGTTTCCCGTAAAGATAAAGGCTAACGATAATTTTTCACCCTTGTTGTTGAGGTGATCATAAAGTGGTTGTTTTTCTTTTCGATAAACCTCTTTTATGAGTCGCTTTATTCTATTTCTATCGTGCGCTCTTGCGAATCGACGTTTTGGCGCAGTGAATAGCGCTTGAACGGGA
>CAMDFE010000088.1 GCA_945897395.1 Chryseobacterium gleum
AGCTCTGGAGAATCGGTTCCCGGTGTTATTATTACTTGTAAAGAGTTTCCTACCGTAGGAACGTCCTCCGACAACCGAGGAAATTTCTCTTTGGTGGTGAAATCGGAAACAACCTTAACGATACTCTTCAAAGGCTTGGGCGACGCACCTGTTCAGAATGAATTCTATTTGAATAACGGCGATGTAAAAGAGATCGAAGTACTTCTGGATAATTCGTTGACAACGACCACCTTTGAAATTTTCGATAAGGGAAAACGCGAAGGTGGATTTCGAGAAATTGAATTAAAACTTCCAACTAAACTTCCAGTTATGAATCAGGGTATTGAAGGATACCTCATTCAAGCAGCGGTGAACATGCCTTCAGAATTGAGCTCAAGCTACAGCGTTCGCGGAGGAAGTTTCGACGAGAATTTGATTTATGTGAACGACATTCAGGTCTATCGTCCTTTCTTGGTTCGAAGCGGGCAACAAGAGGGAATGAGTTTTCCGAATCCGGATATGGTAAGTTCCATCAACTTTTCAGCTGGTGGATTCCAAGCGAAATATGGCGATAAGATGTCCTCTGTGTTGGACATTCAATATGCTCGTCCAGATAGTTTAGGTGGAAATTTTCAAGCGGGTTTATTAGGGACACAGCTGCAATTGGGTGGATGTAACAAGAAAGGGACGTTCACGCACAACTCTGGATTTCGTTACAAGAACTACGCATACGTCTTGAATTCATTGGATGTTGCAGGTGATTACAAGCCTCGCTTCAATGACTTTCAGACCTATTTAACTTTTAGACCGAAAACGAAATACGGACCTTGGGAATTTAGCTTTTTAGGAAACTATTCCAGCAACCGCTACAACTTCATTCCACAAACCAGACAAACCGATGTGGGAAGTATTAACGAAGCGTTGCGTTTGACGGTATATTTTGAAGGACAAGAAATTTCGAAGTATGATACTTATTTCGGAGCGTTTTCCACCCGATACAATCCGAATGAACATTCGCAATTGAGACTAACGTTCAGCGCTTTCAATACAGATGAAAGTGAGAAATTCGATGTACTAGGCGCTTATCGTTTAGATGAATTAGATCGTGATCTAGGGTCAGATAAGTTCGGAAGTGTTCTCACGAATCGCGGTGTAGGAGCTTTTTTAGAGCACGCCAGAAACAACCTCAATGCGCAAGTATACCAGGTGGCTCACAAAGGATTTGTAGATTACGTGAAGCAGCACCACCTTTTAGAATGGGGAATGGATGCAAACATTGAACACATCAATGATGTGTTGAGCGAATGGACATTAATAGACTCCTCCGGCTATGCCACGCAGCACCCAAGAGACTCTATTGCTTACGCCAATCCGAATGCACAAGGGAATCAGTTTATTCCCATTCAAGATCGCGTTAAAGCGAACAATCAGATTACCAGCAACCGAGTGAATGCTTTCGTGCAAGACACGTGGAGACACGCTTTGAAAAACGGAGCAACATTTACAGCAACAGCAGGACTTCGCGCCAATCACTGGACCTTCAATGATCAAACTGTTATTAGTCCGAGAATTAACATCGCCTACAACCCTACATGGGTTAAGCAACGCTTGAATGAGAGTGGAAAATTGGATTCTTTAAGAAAAGATATCATTATTCGCGGAGCTGCCGGGTATTATTACCAGCCGCCGTTCTACCGCGAGATGCGTGGATTCGATGGACAGGTAAACCCGAATATTCGCGCACAGAAAAGCATACACTATGTCCTTGGTGCTGATTATGTTTTCAATTCGTGGGGACGTCCATTCAAGTTAGTAACCGAATTGTACTTCAAAAAGATGGACAACATTATTCCATACGAATTGGAGAATGTTCGTCAGCGATACTTCGCGGTGAACAGCGCGAAGGGTTATGCCTATGGAACAGATGTTATGGTGAATGGTGAATTCATTCAAGGCGTTCAATCGTGGTTCCGTATGTCTTATCTGAAGACCATGGAGGACATTAACAACGACTCGTACAACATTTATTTGAACAGCGACGGAGATACCATTTACAACGGATATACCTTGAACAATGTCGCTGTAGATTCCATTACGCAGTATCCTGGATACGTTCCTCGTCCTACCGACCAGCGCATAAGTGTTTCCCTCCTCTTCCTCGACGAAATGCCGAATCACGAAGAGTATAAGGTTATGTTGAATTTTTACTTCGCAACAGGATTACCCTACGGTATTCCAGACCAGCAGCGCTACAACGACATTTTCCGCACACGTGCTTATTTGCGTGCAGACCTTGGATTATCTCGCGACATGTTTGTGAAACACAAAAACAAGTTCTTCGACTCAGGAAACATAGCCCTCGAAATCTTCAACCTTATGGGCGTGAACAACATCATTAATCACCAATGGATTGAAGATGTGAATGGAAGACAATATGGTATTCCAACTTATTTGACTGGAAGAAGGATTAATCTGAGGATGACGCTTTCGTTCTGAAAGAACAAAAACTTCGATTGATGACAAATGTCAATTGCTGTTCGTCGATTGAAAATTAATAATTTTATTTATAAAATTGATTCTTTAAGCCATTTTGTTACAAAGTCAAAAAAAGAGTATGTTTTGAATGAACATAAACAATGCTATTCTGTTTAATCTTTCAAACAACATAAAAAAATATGAAAAAAGTATTACTTTCTCTCTCGCTAGCTTTAAGCTTTGGCTTATCTCAAGCTCAAACGGCATTTGAAATTATTCAAAACTCGCCAAACCACAACACGCTCGAAGCTGCAGTTCTTGCTGCAGGATTAGACGAAGCGCTTAGTACGCTTAACCCTATTACCGTCTTCGCACCAACAGACGATGCATTCAATGCACTTCCAGCAGGAACAGTTGCTGCTTTATTGAATGACATTCCTGCTTTAACAGACATCTTGTTGTACCATGTTTTCACTACTGCTGCTGTATTGTCCACCGATCTTTTTGATGGACAAACAGTTACTATGGCTAACGGTTCAGACATTACTGTAACTATCAATAATGGTGTATTCATCAATGGAACAAGTCAAGTTATTGTTCCTGACATCGCAGCTTCTAACGGAGTTGTTCACGTAGTGAACGAGGTATTAATTCTTGCAGCACCCCAGCAATTTACTATTTGGGATGTGATTCAAAACTCAGCAGACCACAACACATTAGAAGCTGTAGTTGGACTTGCAGGATTGGACGGTGCATTGGATAGCCCAGGTGCTTTCACTGTATTCGCTCCAACCGATGCAGCTTTTGCTTTGGTACCACAGCCAATTATTGATGCATTAATTGCTGATCCAACAGGTATTTTAACATTTATCCTTACTTACCACGTTGTTCCTTCAGTAGCGCTTTCAACGGATCTTTCAGACGGAATGGTAATCACCACACTTTCAGGAGTGGATGCATACGTTTCTATTGTTAACGGAAGTGTATTCATTAATCACGCTCAAGTTATCGTTGCAGACATTGTAACAGACAACGGAGTGGTTCACGTAATTGACGCTGTAATTGCTCCTGGTGTGATTGCTAACAATGTTTGGGAAATTATTCAAGGTTCTCCAGTTCATACGATTCTTGAGACTGGTGTTTTAGCAGCAGGTTTAGACGGCACATTGCAAAACGATTATTTCTTCACTGTATTCGCTCCAACCGACGCAGCATTCGGTGCTTTACCTGCTGGAACAATTGAGTCATTAATCGCTAATCCAACTGCCTTGACTGACGTATTGCTTTACCATGTGGTGGGTTCTGAAGTTCCTGCTAATAGTCTTGTTGATGGGCAAAACATTGAAATGCTTCAAGGTGACAACACTACCATTACTTTAGGAATGAGCGGTGCCATGATTAATAATGCAAACATTGTTCCGCCGGTTGATTTGAGGGCTTGGAATGGATTTGTTCACGTAATTGACGCGGTTCTTTTGCCACCAGCATCAGTAAACGATATCTTAAGCTCAGCGTTACAGGCTTATCCTAATCCATGTACAGACGTTTTAACTATTGAGAGAAAGACTGCCTCTACTGAGAACTATTCAATATACAATGTATCAGGCCAATTGGTTGCAAGCGGCCTTTTGAATAACACGTTGAATAGCATTTCTACAAGCGCATTTACTTCAGGTATGTATTCTGTGGTAACTGAAAGTGGAAGTCACTTCAATTTCATTAAGAACTAGACCTTCCATAGACAATTTAGATTTTAGCTAAGGTGAGAAGAGCGGGAATTTCCCGCTCTTCTTTATTTCAATGAATATGTCGCTTTCCCTTGATCAAAATTTTCAATCACGATTCCCCATTTCATAAGTTTCGCTAGTTTCCGAATTAAGATAGGTCTCGGTGTGCCTGACTTTCGAGCCAATTGATTCAATGTGAAAGGCTGTTGTTTCAACAAAGAAAAAAGTTGTTCTTCTCTTTCTGACATTTGGAAGAGTTCGTTCGAATCTTGATAAGAAGAAACTTCTTGCATGGCAATCCAAACGTTCGAAGCCGGCAACGTAACATCTTGCTCGCGAACAAAGGCTTTCCAGCCTTCTTCCACTTTTGCTAAATGTGGTTTTACTAATGATTCTTCAATTTGAATTTCAAGAATTGCCTTTCCTTCCACCTTCCAAACGGAATATGTAAAATGAATAGGCGGCTGACAAAATTCTTCGGCGCTACGAATGATCATGTGAATTTCTTCTTCCGGACGAATGCCAGAAACGTTCCCGTTGTCTTTTACTCCAATGAGTAATCTCCCTCCTACCGTATTGGCGAATGCCACAAGCGATCGTGCAATTTTCTGCGCGTCGTCGATGCGCATTTTAAAGTCTTGCTTCAAATGCTCTCCTTCCGCAATGTAAGTTAGCACGTAAGACATGATTTATGCTTCGAGAAGTTCGGCTACGTAGATGGATAAGTGAGAAGCAAACTTCAAAACCTTCCCGTTTTCAATAAGAATGGCTTGAGGAGATTCGTGCTCTAATCCGGTGTCTTGTGCTATCGCATTGGAGATATTGCGATGCTCTAAAAGATCCAAATAATAAGGCTTCACTGAAGAAGACGTATCCCAGTCACGCTCGAAACGCGACAATGCAGTAGTACTAATACTGCAGCGTGTACTGTGTTTGAATACGATAAACTTTTCTTCGGATTCGAACACGACATTCCATTGCTCTAGCGAGTTCAACTGACTCCAAATCATATTTGAATTATTTAATCAACGAAGTCAATTCTGCATCTAAAGGTTTCACACCCGATGGGAATTCAGCTAACCACTCTCCTTCTGGGGAGATTAAGAATTTATGGAAGTTCCACTTCACATTTCCATCTGCGACACCGTTTAAAGCGTTCTGTGTTAAATATTGGTATACACCGTGTTGATTCTTTCCTTTCACATCAATTTTCTCTGTTAGTGGAAAAGTAACTCCGTAATTTTTCTGGCAGAATGAAACAATCTCTTCACTTGTTCCTGGCTCTTGTCCAAGAAACTGGTTGCAAGGAAATCCAATAATTACCAATTTACCTTGGTACTGTTGGTATAACTTTTCAAGGTCTTCGTACTGAGGTGTGTATCCGCATTTCGAAGCGACATTCACACACAAGACATATTTTCCTTTGTAATCGGCCATGTTCATGACCTTGCCATCTATGGCGTTAACTGTTAAATCGTGAAAGCTCATTTTATTTGTTCCTATTGGTTTTGAAGGTTTTTCCCATCTGCTGCGCATTGACAAAGCCGCTGCAGAGGAAAGGGCTAAGACTAGTAATCCGATGATATAAATTGTTTTCATATTTATTTAACAAAATTAGATGGAGAATGTTTAGACTTTGTGCAATTAATTTGCAAGCCCAAACAAAAGTATGGAAGACATAGCATTGCAGCACGACGCTGTTCATCATTCTTATCTACAAAAACTGTCTCAAGGTGAATTTTCAGACATGAAAAAGGCATTGGCCTATTTCGCTAGTCAGTATGAATGTTACAGCGCATGGTTCCCTAAATATTTACAAGAGGTAATCGATAAATTGTCGCACCCTTCACACAAGGCTCATCTCATGGGAAATCTTGCAGAAGAAAAAGGACATTTGCATGAAGATGATTTAAAGACAATTCGTGCATTGGGAATTGACGACGAATGGGTTTTAGGAATTCCTCATCCCACTTTGTTCCATCAATTTAAAAACGCGATTTCTTCAGGGCAAACCTTTGAAATGAATAAAGCCGTAGAAAACTGGCGCAATTCCTTTCTTGCTTATTTGGAGAATTGTTCTGAAGCAGAGGCGGTTGGAGCCATTGGACTAGGTACTGAAAGTGTAGTGAAACACATTTATCGTTATATTATCGAATCAATTTCCGTGCATACCGAACTTACCATGCGTGATTATGTCTTTTTTCCTTTACACACAGAAGTAGACGATGAACACGGAAAAGTCTTGTTGGCCATAGCAAATGAACTAGCTTCGCAGAGTGAAGAAAACGCATTTCTTGTTCGAAAAGGAATGGAAACTGCGCTTGATCTTCGTGCCGAATTTTGGCATAATTTAGAAAACGAAACCAATAGTATTTTACGATGAAGCACCCCTTAATACAAGCCTACGAGAGCGATTTTTTTGATGAAGAGGAAAAGTATTTTGTTCAAG